>JANPKR010000295.1:0-2780 GCA_031426175.1 Hydrogenophaga sp.
ATCGTGCTGGAGCCCTGCTACGACAGCTACGTGCCCAACATCGAACTCGCCGGGGGTGTGCCGGTTCGCGTGCCCCTCACGCCCGGCAGCTTCCGCCCGGACTTCGACCGCATCACCGCGGCCATGACCTCGCGCACACGCGCCATCGTCATCAACAGCCCGCACAACCCCAGCGGCACTGTGTGGAGCGCGGCCGACATGCAGCGGCTGCAAGACCTGCTGGCGCCCACCGACGTGCTGCTGATCAGCGACGAGGTGTACGAACACATGGTGTTCGATGGTCAGCAACACCAGAGTGCTGCGCGTTTTCCGGGCCTGGCGGCGCGGGCCTTCATCGTGAGCAGCTTCGGCAAGACCTACCACGTGACCGGCTGGAAAGTGGGCACCGTGGTCGCACCAGCCGCGCTCACCGCCGAGTTCCGCAAGGTGCACCAGTTCAATGTGTTCACGGTGAACACGCCGGTGCAGCACGCGTTGGCCACCTACATGGCCAACCCCGCGCCCTACCTCGAACTCAGCGCGTTCTACCAGCGCAAGCGCGACCTGTTCCGCGAAGGCCTGGCCAGCACCCGCTTCCGCATGCTCGCGGGCGAAGGCACCTACTTCCAGTGTGTCGACATCTCCAGCCTGGCCGTGCCCGAGCGCGACCTGCCCGAGGGCGACTTCTGCCAGTGGCTCACCCAGGAAATCGGCGTGGCCGCGATCCCGCTCTCGGCTTTCTATGGCAATGGTTTCGACCAACGCGTGGTGCGCTTCTGCTTCGCCAAAAAAGACGACACCCTGCAAGAAGCACTCAAGCGCCTGTCAAGACTCTGACCTGAACGCCCCATGCGCTCACGCGCCCGCCAACCACCTAGGCGCGAACGGTCTCAACAGCCTCCGGGCGCAGTGGTTTGCGACCAAAGAGCCCCGCAAACCAGATCGACACATCGTCCACCAGCGTGAACACCGCCGGGATCACCAGCAGGCTGAGGAAGGTGGACGTGATCAGGCCGCCAATCACAGCGACCGCCATCGGTGACCGGAAACTGCTGTCGGCCGCGCCCCAGCCGATGGCAATCGGCAACATGCCCGCACCCATGGCGATGGTGGTCATCACGATCGGGCGCGCGCGCTTGTGGCAGGCGTCCAGAATCGCGTCCAGCCGGTTCATGCCGTGCTCACGCCGCGCCTCAATCGCGTACTCCACCAGAAGTATCGAGTTCATCGTCGCCACACCCATCAGCATGATCAGGCCGATCAACGACGGCATGGAGAAGCTCTTGTCCGCGATCAGCAAGGCCACGAACGCGCCGCCGAGCGACAGCGGCAACGCCGCCAGGATGGTGACCGGGTGGAGGAAAGCCTTGAACAGCAACACCAGCACGATGTAGATGCACAGCACACCGGTCAGCATGGCCAGGCCGAAACTCGCGAACAGCTCGCCCTGCACCTCGGCATCGCCAATCTCCAGCACCGACACGCCCGGCGGCAGGTTACGCAGGCTCGGCAGCTTATCCACCGCCATCTTCATGTCGCCCAGGGCGATACCGGCGAGCTCAACCTCGAAGTTGATGTTGCGGGCGCGGTCGTAGCGGTCGATGACGGCCGGGCCGCCGCCAAAACTCAACGTGGCCACCTGACCCAGCATCACCGGACCCTTGCTTCCTGGCACCGCCAGACGGGCCAACAGGTCCAGGTCCCCGCGGGCTGCGGCATCGAGCTTGACCACGATGGGAATCTGCCGCTGCGGCAGGTTCATCTTGGGCAGTGCGGTGTCGTAGTCGCCCACCGTGGCAATGCGCAAGGTTTCGGCAATCGCGCTGCTGGTCACACCCATCTCGGCCGCGCGGGCCAGGTCGGGCGTGACGCTGATTTCTGTGCGCACCAGCGAGGCCGTGGACTGCACGCTGCCCACGCCGGGAATGGTGCGCAAGTCGCGTTCGATCCCGGTGGCTGCCGTGGTGAGCGCGGCGGCGTCGTTGCCAGTGAGCGTCAGGATGTACTTTTCACCCGAACCACCGAGCCCCACCTTGCTGCGCACGCCCGGCAGGTTGGACATGGCCGCACGCATCTGGTTTTCGATGATCTGCTTGCGTGGGCGCGTGCCGCGTGCGTCGAGCTGGATGGTGAGCGCGGCCTTGCGCGACTCCGCCGTGCCTTGCGGCGCAAACGGGTCTGAGCCCGCCGAGCCCGAGCCGATGGTGGTGTAGACCGATTTCACATGCGGCACTTCCATCACCAGCAGGCGCGCACGCTCGGCGCTGGCCACGGTCTGCTGCAGCGTAGCGCCGGGGGGCAGCTCGATGTAGACCTGCGTCTGCGAGTTGTCGTCGGGCGGAATGAAGCCCTGCGGCAGCAGCGGAATCAGCATGAGCGAGCCGACGAAAAAGACACCCGCGCCGATCATGGTGAACCAGCGGTGGCGGATGCACCACGCCGCCCAGCCCTGGTAGGTGTTGAGCCAGGCGGGTTCGTCCTGGTTGGTCATCCACTTCCAGAAGGCACCGGTCACGCGGTTGCTGCGCGCCCAGCGTGGCATGTCTGTGGCCATCACCACCGGCTTGAGCAGGTAGGCCGCCATCATGGGCGTGAGCGCGCGCGCCACCACCAGCGAGGCGAACACCGCAAACGACGCCGTCCAGCCGAACTGCTTGAAAAACTTGCCCGGGATGCCCGACATGAAGGCCGTGGGCAGGAACACCGCGATCAGTGCGAACGTGGTGGCGATCACCGCCAGGCCAATCTCGTCGGCGGCCTCCATGGAGGCTTGGTACGGCGTCTTGCCCATGCGCATGTGG
>JANPKR010000296.1:0-2158 GCA_031426175.1 Hydrogenophaga sp.
TCAGCCGATGTCGGGAATGGTGATCTCGCCGTCGAACACGGTGGTGGCCGGGCCGGTCATGAACACCGAGTTGTCGTGGCGGCGGCTGTCCTGCCATTCGATCGTGAGCACGCCGCCGTGGGTGTGAACGTTCACGCGAGCGTCCAGCAGGCCCAGCCGGATGCCGGCCACCACCGCGGCGCAGGCACCAGTGCCACAGGCCAGCGTCTCGCCAGAGCCGCGCTCGAACACCCGGAGTTTCACCTCGGTGCGGCTCACGACCTGCAGGAAGCCGGCATTGACGCGTTGAGGGAACCGCTCATGGCGCTCGACCATGGGGCCCCAGGCCTGCACCGGCGCGGTCTTCACGTCGTCGACCAGCAGCACCGCGTGCGGGTTTCCCATGGAGAGCACGGCCACCGGCACATCGCCCGCATAGGGCAGGGCCAGCGGCCAGCGCTCGAAATTGCCCATGGGTTCGGATTGCAGGCCCTGGGCATTGAACGGCACGCGGTCCAGCGCAAACACGGGCGGGCCCATGTCCACCGTCACACGCCCATCAGCGTGGGCGTGCAACTCCAGCTCGCCATTGGCGACCTTCACGCGCAGGGGGTTGCGCTGGCTCAGGCCCTTGTCGTGCACGAAGCGCACGAAACAACGGGCACCGTTGCCGCAGTGCTCAACCTCGCCGCCGTCGGCGTTGTGGATGACGTACTCGAAATCGAGCCCGGGCTCCAGCGTGGAGCGCACGCTCAGGATCTGGTCGGCGCCCACGCCGAAATGCCGGTCGGCGAGAAAGCGGTACTGGGCTGCGGAGAGGCCCAGGCGGCCACGCGTTTCATCGAGCACCACGAAGTCGTTGCCCGCGCCCTGCATCTTGGTGAATCGGATGTGCATGGAATCATTATCGGGGCTCACTTGCAGGTGGCGTCAGAAGCGGGCTGGCTTCCCGCAAAATGCCGCCATGGTCAGACCCACCCAACTCCTGCATACCCAGCGCGCACCAGCCCCGTTGCGCCCCGCCGCCACCGTGCTGTTGCTGCGCGACAGCACCGATCCGGCGAGCCCCGGTATCGAAGTGCTGATGACGCGCCGCTCCATGACGGCAAGCTTCGCGCCCGGCGCCTATGTGTTCCCCGGCGGCGGCATTGACGCCGCCGACGCACAGACCCACGGCATCTGCACCCGCCGCCCGACACAAAGCGACCTCCACCTCACCCAGGCCATCGCCGCGATCCGCGAGAGCTACGAAGAGCTGGGCGTGCTGCTCGCGCACAGGGTCAACGGCATGCCGGTGGACAACAGCGACATCGCCACCCTCGACCGCCAGGCACCGTTTGCCGCGCAGTGCCAGGCTCATGGCCTCACGCTCGACGCCGCCAACGTTTTCGTGCTGGCGCACTGGATCACCGACCGCGACCTGCCGCGCCGCTTCGACGTGCCCTTCCTCGTCGCGCGCATGCCCGCCGGCCAGGCGCCGGTGGCCGACGAGACCGAGCAGTTCGAGCCGGTCTGGGTGCGCCCGGCCGACGCGCTGGCCCGCCACGAAACCGGCAGTTTCTTCATCATCTTCCCGACCATCCGGACGCTGGAACGGCTGCGGAGCTACGCGAACGTACAAGAAGTGCTGGATGCGTGCGCAGTGAACGATCGGCCGCTGTGGACAAGCTGCCCTCGAGCCGGTCTCATGCACGGTGCAGAGTCTCGCCACATGGAGCACGAGTCGCCATTCGGCGAACTCGCACTGGTCTGTCCAGACGGCCAGATCGCGCACAGCCTGGACTGGCAGCACGAGCACGCTGTGCAACTGCTCAAGAACGTGCAGCGCCTGACCGCACCCAACCCCGGCTTCATGACAGGCCCGGGCACCAACAGCTACATCGTTGGCGACCCGTCCAGCGGCCACATCGTGATCGACCCGGGCCCGGACGATGCGCCCCACATCGAGCGGCTGTGGCGCGCCACTGGCGGGCGCATACAGGCGATCGTCTGCACCCATTCGCACCCCGACCACTCGCCAGGTGCGCCGCGGCTGCAAGCCCTGTGTGTGGCCGCCGGCCTTGAAAAGCCACCCATCCTGGGCCTGCCGAGCGCACCGACCTCGCGCGAGAACAGCCGCTTCACGCCCGAACGCTCGCTGGGCGACGGTGAGCAGCTCATGCTCATCGGGCAGGCCGGC
>JANPKR010000297.1:0-3120 GCA_031426175.1 Hydrogenophaga sp.
CGCAGGATGTCGATGCCGTATTCCTCGCCGCCCAGGCGGAAGGTCAGGAATTCGGCGCTGGCCTTTTGTGCGGCCGCTGCGCGGGCGCTGTCGTGGCGGGCGATGTGGCTGGCTTCGTTGCGCATGTCCATGATGGGTCCTCGGTTTTCGGGTTGGTCCATGGAATATCGGCCAGCCGGGCGCGGGCTGAAGTCGGAAAAAAGCGGACAAAGCTTGTCCAATACCGCCGCTTGCGGCGTGACCCAGTACTTAAGTGCACACAACCGTGTCTGCATGGTGTGGCTCGGCGCCCAGTCCCGCACGCGTCGCCAGCGATCCGCGGTGTCTGCTAACTTGCAACCATGCCGGCCCACCACCCCGCCCCACAGCACCTGTCGCCCACACCACAGATCAACAGCGACCACCCCGCCATCGTTTCGTTTGCCTGGACCCATGCGCAAGGCACGGACGATCGGGACAACGCCATCTCGCTGTACCTCGCGGTGCGCGACCAAGTGCGTTACGACCCCTACCGAATCGACCTCTCCGACGCCGGCATGACAGCCAGCACTGTCCTGGCACAAGGCTTTGGTTGGTGCGTGTCCAAGGCGGTGCTGCTGGCGGCGGCGGCGCGCGCGGCGGGCATTCCGGCGCGGCTGGGTTTCGCCGATGTGAAAAACCACCTGTCCACCGAGAAGTTGCGCCGGACCATGCAGACCGACGTGTTCGCCTGGCACGGTTACACCGAACTGTGGATCGAGGGCGCCTGGCGCAAGGCCACGCCGGCGTTCAACATCGAACTTTGCGACAAGTTCGGGCTGCTGCCGCTGGAATTCGACGGCGTGCACGACTCGCTGTACCACGCGTTCGACCGCGCGGGCCGCCAGCACATGGAGTACGTGAACGAGCACGGCAGCTTCGACGATCTGCCGCTGGCGAAGATCCGGGCGGTGTTTGCCGAGGTCTACCCGCTGATCAACGCGGGAAAGCCGATCGAGGGCGACTTTGCGGCGGACGCGGCGCGCGAGGCCTCCGCCGACTGAACCCCTTCAGGTCGTGAACCTGAAAACGGCCGTGCTGGCCAGCAGGTTGGGCCAGCGGTGCACCTCTTCACCTTCGTGCAGGCCGAAGCTCTTCTCGATGGTCAGGCCGTTGCGCCGGGCCAGCACCTCGAAGTCGGCGTGTGTGCCCACCCGGATGTTGGGCGTGTCGTACCACTGGTAGGGCAGGCGCTTGGTCACCGGCATGCGGCCCTGCACCACCGCCAGGCGGTTGGGCCAGTGCGCGAAGTTGGGAAAGGCCACCACGCCGATGCGGCCCACGCGCGCGGTCTCGCGCAACATCGTCTCGGCGTTGCGCAGGTGCTGCAACGTGTCGATCTGCAGCACCACGTCAAACGCGTTGTCGCCAAATGTGCTCAGGCCGTCTTCCAGGTTGAGCTGCAACACATTCACACCGCGGCGCACACAGGCCAGCACCTTGGCGTCATCAATCTCCACCCCGTAGCCGCTGCAGGCGCGCGTGGCCTGCAGGTGGGCCAGCATGGCACCGTCGCCGCAGCCCAGATCGAGCACGCGCGAGCCGGGCGGCACGAGGCGGGCGATGCTTTCCATCAAGCGGGTGTCGCTCATCACAGTCCTCCCGCGATGGTCTGGTCAAAGTACGCGCGCACCGCGTTGAGGTAGCGCGGGTCGTCGAGCAAGAAGGCGTCGTGCCCGTGGGGTGCGTCGATCTCGGCATAGCTCACGTCGCGCCGGTTCTCCAGCAGCGCCTTGGCGATCTCACGGCTGCGTTTGGGCGAAAAGCGCCAGTCGGTGGTGAAGCTCACCAGCAGAAACTTGGCGCGCGCCTTCTCCAACGCTGCACTCAGGTTGCCGCCGTGCTCGCGCGCGGGGTCGAAGTAGTCGAGTGCACGGGTGATGAGCAGGTAGGTGTTCGCGTCGAAGTACTCGCTGAACTTGTCACCCTGGTAACGCAGGTAGCTCTCGATCTGGAACTCGACGTCCTGTGTCGTGTAGCGGTACGCCAACTCGGCCGTCGCTGTCGGATCGGCGTCGCTGCTCGACCTCAGGCTACGCCCAAACTTCTCGTTCATCACGTCATCGCTGAGGTAGGTGATGTGGCCGATCATGCGGGCAATGCGCAGGCCGCGCCGGGGCAGGGTGCCTTCGCGCAGGTAGTGACCACCGAGGAAATCGGGGTCGGTCACGATGGCCCGGCGCGCCACCTCGTTGAAAGCGATGTTTTCGGCCGTGAGGTTGGGTGCGCTGGCCACCACCACCGCGTGGCGCACGCGCTCGGGGTACTGCAAGGTCCAGCTCAGGGTCTGCATGCCGCCCAGGCTGCCGCCCATCACGGCCGCCAGCGTCTGAATACGCATGGCGTCGAGCAATCGGGCCTGCGCGTCCACCCAGTCTTCGACTGTGACCACCGGGAAGTCGGCGCCCCACGGCGCGCCGGTGGCCGGGTTGGTGTGGGTCGGTCCGGTGGAGCCGAAACACGAGCCGAGGTTGTTCACGCCGATCACGAAAAAGCGGTCGGTGTCCACCGGCTTGCCGGGGCCGATCATGTTGTCCCACCAGCCTTCGCTGCGTGGGATCGGCTTGCCGTGTTCGTCGGCGTGCCGGCCCGCCACATGGTGCGACGCGTTGAGCGCGTGGCAGATGAGCACCGCGTTGGAGCGCTCGGCGTTGAGCGAGCCGTAGGTTTCCACGACCAGTTCGTAGGCGGGCAGGCTGGCGCCGCTGCGCAGCGGCAGCGGTTCGGTGAATCGGAACGTTTGGGGCGTGACGATCAAGCTGGTGTCCTGTGGGCGGCGCGCGCCCGAAAAAAATCCCGGTACCGCCAAGAGCGAGACCGGGAGGCTGGACCAGACGTCTCTTCTTTAGCGGCATTTTTAGAGCGCCCGCAATTCGGAACAAATCGGCGCTGAGGAGCGGCAGTATAAATTGAAGCGCCTTGTTGCGCTGCCTGCCTGCGCGGGCGCTCGGGCGTTGCCCAAGCTGGGGCGGTCGGTGTTGTACGTTCACATCGCAGTCATGGGGGGCAAAACGGTCCTGAAAAATAGTTACTGTTTTCGCGGCGCTGCGCGCATAATCCTCTGGCGAGCGCCCAAGGCGCTCGTTTTGACAAGTGATCGGT
>JANPKR010000298.1:0-12099 GCA_031426175.1 Hydrogenophaga sp.
TGTTCTGGTTTTCCCTATGTCCACGCCCCTCCTCCACCCTTCAAACCGCCGCTGGGAGCTCGACGCCCTGCGGGGTTTGATGCTCGTGCTGATGACACTGACCCACATGCCGACGATGTTTTCGTTGCCATCGGGCCAGCCTTTCGGCTTCGTGTCGGCGGCCGAAGGTTTTGTGTTCCTGTCGGCTTACATGGCCGGCCGTGTGTATGGGCAGCGTGCCCGGCGCGACGGTGTTGATGCCATGCAGAGCGCGTTCCATGAACGTGCCCTCAAGCTCTACCTCTGCCAGCTGGCCTTGTTGCTGCTGGCCTTCACAGCCATCGCGTGGCTGGGCGTGCACAACCGCCAGGGCGGCGTCACGGGCTTGCTCGAGTTCTTCTTCATCGATCCGAAGGCCGCTGTGGTGGGCGCTGCCCTGCTGATGTACAACCCGCCGCTGCTGGACATTTTGCCGCTGTATATCGCCCTGATGCTGCTGAGCCCCTGGCTGCTGCGCCGCGGTCTGCGCACTGGCTGGCAAGGCGTGCTCGCGGTCAGTGCCCTGCTCTGGCTGGCCGAGCAGTGGGGCCTGGGCCTGGCTTTGTACGAGCTTGCCGTGACCCTCACCGGACTGCCCATCCCCTACAAGGACACGGGCGCATTCCACTGGACGGCCTGGCAGGCGCTGTGGGTGGTGGGCCTGTGGCTCGGTGCCCGCGAGCAACCGCTGCCGCGTTTCCCGCTGTGGGTGGTGATCCCGGCGACCGTGTACGCGGCTGGCATGCTGCTGTGGCGCCAGACGGTGGGTCAGGATCCGATGCCCGGCGTGCCGGCCATCGCGATGCTGCTGGACAAGTGGACGCTCGGCCCGCTGCGGGTGCTGAACTTCGCCAGTGTCTTCGTGCTGCTGGTGACCTTCGGCCCCTGGTTGAAGCAAGTGCTGCCACGACCCTTGCCGCTGGAGCTGCTGGGACGGCATTCGTTGTCGGTGTTCTGCGCCCACATCGTGATCGCCCTGTTCACGCTGGCCTTCTTCGGCTCCACGCAGGTGGTGCGACCCTGGAGCACCGATGTGGCGCTGGTGGCCGGTGCGTTTGCGGGACTGTTCGCGGTGGCCATGGCGCTGGAGGCAGGCGAGCGCAGCGGCCGACGTTCCACGTTTGTGTGGCGTTCAGGGCCGCAAGTGCGCTGAGACGATCTGGCGCCACAGGCCGTAACCCTCGGCGCTCAAGTGCAGTTGGTCGCGCACGAACAGCTCAGGCCGCGGGCGGCCGTCGTTGTCCAGCATGGCGGTGTGCACATCGATGAAGTCCAGGTTGTCATGCTGCAGCACATGGGTCTGGATCAGCAGGTTGGCTTCGCGCATGGCCGCCATGTGATTGAGCCGTGAAGGGCTGGGCTTGATGGCCATGTAGGCCACGCGCGTGGCCGGCAGGGGCCCCTGCACCTGGCGCACAAACCGTTGAAAATGAACCAACAGCTCTTGAGGACTGGTGCCTTCGTGGATGTCGTTTTCTCCCGCATACAGCACCACCAGGCGCGGTTGGTAGGGCAGCACCAGCCGGGGCACCAGGTCGGCGTTCTCCGACAGCCGCGAGCCACCAAAACCGCGCCGGATCACCACGGGCTGGCCGGTAAAAGCAGTCTCCAGCCCGGTCCAGAAGCGGATCGACGAACTGCCCACGAACAACACGCCACCGGCCGGCGGCATCTGCACGCGGTCGGCGGCAGCGAAGGCGTCGAGTTCCTTTTTCCAGCGCTGCTCGGCCGACGGGGCCTGGGCCCACAGCGTCGCGGGCAGCAGCGTCGCTGCCAGCAGCCAACTGCGACGTCTCATGTGCCCTGCCCTGTCAGTCCGAGGCGGCGCATCCAGCCGGCCAGGGCCCGCTCGTTTTCGTTGCCTGCTTCGTACGCCGCGACCATGGCGGCGTGGGCCTCGGGCCGGTGCTGGTTGAGCTTGACCTTGCACTGCAGATCGGTCACGCGCAATTCGAAGGCGTGGATGCCGCCCATCATCTTGTGCTGGTAGTCCTCGGGCAGCGCGCGCCACTGCGCGTCGTAGGCCGGGTCATGGTCGTGGATCAGGTGCTTGAGCAAGCGGTCCTTGTCGTCGAACGACTCGATGAAACTGACCTGCACCTTGGCGTGAACGGCGAGGTAACTCCAGGTCGGCACGCGGGTGAGGTCGGGGTAGACACGCGGCGTCATGTAGGCCTGCGGACCCTGGAACACCACCAGAGCAGTGTCTCGTTGCCGCAAGTAGCCGGCGTGGGGGTTGGGCCGTGCGACGTGGCCGAGCAACGTCAGGCCACCGGCTTCTTCAATCAGGTGCAGTGGCAGCGGCGTGGCGAAAGGAAAACCTTCGTCGTCGGTGGAAATGAGGCTGGCGAAGGGGTGCGCGCGCATGAGTTCTCTGGCGATCGCGGGGTCTTTGGCGGCGAACTGCGGCGGCAGGTACATGGCGGCCTCTCGGGGGCGGTGGGTCGGTCAGGCTTCGGGCGGGGGAGCCGCAGTGTATTCCCGCTGCGCAAAGCCGGTCGGCGGTGGGATGATGCGGGCATGTCCTTCGTCAACCACCCCGCATTCCAGAGCCTCGTTCTGCCTTTTGTGCTGGCCGTGGTGGTCAGCCTGCTGCTGCGCACGCTGGGCCTGCGCTGGGCGGCGCTGGGGGCGGCGCTCGGTCTGGCGCTGACCATGGCCATCTGGCCAGGGTTCGATTGGCCAGCCACGTCGCGTGTGCAAGTGCTGCCCTGGGCGGCGCTGGGCAGCACGTTGCTCAGTGCGCTGGCCATCGCGCTCAAGGCACCGGGCACGCGGGCCATGGGGCGGCGCAACGGCTTGATCGCGGCGGTATTGCTGACGCTCATCGCGCTGGGGCTGGCCGCTTGGGGCGCGCTCGGGGGGTCGCTGCTGCTGGCCCAGCTCGCCTTGATGCTGGCCACGGCCTGTGGTGTGCCGGTGCTGTGGGCATGGCGCGCGTCGGCGGTGTCGCCGGTTTCGCTGCTGCCGCTGCTGCTCACCGGCATCGGCATCGCGCTCTGCCTGGCCTGGTTGCCCGTGGCGGGGTCCAACGCGCCGGACGGTGCCGACCCTTACTACGAGCCGCAGTGGAAGTAAGCCGCGGGCGTGGTCAAGTCGAGGGCTATTCCGGATTTGGGCGCCGTGGCGGGCTCCCGATGCGATGATGATTTGATGTTCACCACCGTGCAGAACCCACCCTCAGCCACCAGAGATCCCGTCTCGGACGTGCCGCTCGACTGGCCCGGCCTTTGGCTGCACATGCTGCGCGCGCGCGACGGCTCACCTTCGCCCCCGCTGAGCCATTGCACCGAGCGCGGTTGGGCAGTCGATGGACCGATCGGCGAGCACTCCACCGCCCTGTTCAACTTGTACAAGCCTTTGCTGGATGCACGCACCCGGCAGCGACGGCTGAGAGGCCAGGCTCCCTGGGTGGTGGCCCAACTCGGCCAGAGCCTGGACGGTTTCGTGGCCACTGCCACGGGCGACTCTTACTACGTCAACGGAGCCCACTGCCTGCTGCATCTGCACCGCCTGCGCGCGCTCTGCGATGCCGTGCTGGTGGGCGCAGGCACGGTGGCCACCGACAACCCGCAGCTCACCACGCGGCGTGTGCCCGGGCCGCAGCCGGTGCGCGTGGTGGTGGACCCCGCTGCGCGCCTGGACGGGCTGTCGCGGGTGTTCAGCGACGGCCAGGCGGCCACGCTGTGGGTGTGCGACAGCCGCCACGCCTCCCAGGCCCGCGCGCGGCTGGGGCCGGCACCTGCGCGCACCGAGGTGTTGGCTGTGGACGGGTTGCTGACCTCGCACACAGCGGCCGGATACCACCCGCAACGCGTCGTGACCGCACTGGCCGGGCGTGGTTTGCACCTCTTGTTTGTCGAAGGCGGTGGCATCACCGTCTCGCGGTTTTTCACCGCTGGCGCGCTGGACCGACTGCACCTGGTGGTGGCGCCGGTGCTGATCGGCAACGGGCGCAGAGGCTTGCAGGCTCCGGCACACGCGGTGATGGCCGATTGCCCCCGCCCCAAAGCGCGCACCCTCGCGCTGGGGTCGGACATGCTCTGGGACCTGGAGCTTCGTTCGTCCTAGGCGGGCAGCGCGAGCAGATCGAGATGCCCCACGCGAAGCTGGCTCTGTGTCGCCAAAGCCAGACGTCGTTGCTTCCACCCCCTAAAAGACAGCGCCAGAAAGCGGGACTGTTCGCTCGCCGCCGCCGCCATGCCTTCGATCAAGGCGCATTGCAATGCCATCGCCTGCGGGCTTGCACGGCCATCCACCCACCAGTCGCTGGTTGCGGTGAACACACGGTAGCCCGCTGACACAAGGGCCTGCTCAAGCGCAGCCACGGCGCCCGCGCCCAGTGCGGGACCGAGTCCCTTGTCGCCGCGCTGGTGCTCGGCGAACTGGTTGCCCACAGCGGCGTCCTCTGGGTCCCTGGGTGTCCAAACATGACGGCCATCCACGCTCAGGCTCATCAGCAAGGCCACGCGCGACGCTGCGCTGGCCGCCACCAGCCGGTGCAGCCAGGCGGTGCCCACCAGATCCAGCAGCGCGGACGCGGTGACGAGGTCGGCCGCGTGCCACGGCAGGGCTTCAAGCCCGTAATTCAGGTTCATCTGCTGGCGAACGATCCTGGCTTCAAACCCCGCCCCAGAAAAAGCCAGCGGCTGTTCCAGGCTCGCGTCGGCGCCAACCCGTGCGCCGCGCACAGCGGCCAGCCGTTCGTGCCAGCTTCGCAGCAGATCCGCATCGTGGTCCACCACCAGCCATTGCTGCGCCCCACCCAACCGGGGGGCGAGCCAGCGCAGGTTGGCGCCAGTGCCGCAGGCCAGGTCGATCACGCGAAGAGGTCGGTCTTCGTCGGTTTGAAGCGAGGCCAAACGGCGCAACAACTCAAGCTCATCGGCAGCGGCATCGCGCGCCGCGGCATCAAACGGCTCGCGCATCCCCAACCAGTCGGCACTGAAAGTGGCCGCGCTCATCCCACGCCCTCCAGCACGGCCGCAAGACAGGCGGCCTGCTGCGGCCAGGTCGCCAGCCGCCCCGCCGCAGCGCGTGCGCCAGCGCCCAGGCGTTCACGCAGCGCCGCGTCGGTCAGCATCCGTTCCAGTGCCGCCTTCAGCGGCGCTACCTCGCCCGCCGGCACCTGCAGGCCGGCGTCGAGCGGCAGCGTCTGCGCCAGCGCGCCGCCGTCGCTGGCCACCACCGGCAGCCCATGCGCCAGCGCCTCGGTGATCACCATGCCGAACCCTTCGTGCAGTGAGGCCAGCACAAACACGTCTGCTGCAGCGTAGTGCGCTTGCAGCGCAGTCGAGTCCATTTCGCCGTGCCAGACCACACGGTCGCCCAGCGGTGCGGCCAAGGCGCGCAGCTGGTTGGCGGTGTCGAGGTCGCGCGTGGCGCTCCCGACGTTGTGCAGTTCCCAGTCCAGGTGCATGAGGCTGGCCAGCGCCTGCAGCAGCAGGCTGTGGCCTTTGCGGGCGGTGAGCGTGGCCACGCAGAGCAGGCGCAATGGCCCTGCTCGCCGGGGGACAGACGAGACGGGCACGGGATCGGTGCCAGGCTCGACCACGGCAATGTGCTCTGGAGCCACGCCCATGTTGGCCACGTCGCCGGCGGTGGCCCGGCTGGGCACCACCACATGCCGCGCATGGCGCAGCGCGCGCGTCTCGCCCGTCAGCAGGCTCAGGCGTGTTGCCTCGGACAAGCCGGTTTCCAGGTGCAGCGGGTGGTGCACCAGCGCCACCCAGCGCAGGCGTTCGGCGTGTGGCGCCACCACCTCGGCCAGCGCACCCAGGGCCAAGCCGTCGGCCACCACCAGGGTGTTGTCAGGAAACGAAGCAATGCAGGTCGAGGCGGCGGCAAGATCGTCGGCCCCCGGGTGCGGCCAGGCACCATCGAGACAATGCACCCCGACCGTCCAACCCGCCTCACGCAGTGCGAGGACCATTCGCCGGTCATAGGTGAAACCGCCAGTGGGCGTGTTCCAGTCGCCCGGGATCAGGAAGCAGCAGGCGCTCACGCGGGCTTGCGCACCGGCACGGCGCCTTCAAACGAGGCCCAGGCCACGTGCGATTCGTTGAGCGTCACGCGCATGTGCTGCACGCCGGCCGACTGCGCGGTCGGCAAGGCGTTGGAGCCCAGCGCACCAGCGGCCATGCGGGCAGCCACGCGGTCGAAGATCAGGCGGGCCAAAAACTCGGTGGTGGTGTTGTGGCCCTTGAAATGGGGCTCCTCGTCCAGGTTGCGGAAGTTGAGCGCGGCGAGCTCCTCGCGCAGCACCTGCGTGGCCAGACCGATGTCGACCACGATGCCGTCAGCGTCCAGTGCCTCGCGGCGCAGCTCGAGGTCCACCACATAGGTTGCGCCGTGCATGCGCTGGGCGGGTCCGAACACGGCGCCCTGGAAGCTGTGGGCGATCATGAAATGGTCTCTGACGTTGACGGCGTACATGGTTTTGCTCTCTTTTCTTCAGGCGGGGTAATCGATTCGGTGGCAGAGCGTGCCGGCAGCGCCGGTTGAAAGGCGCTCCAGCACGTTGGGCAATTCGTGAAAGGGTGCGCTGTGCGTGATGAGGCGATCAAGCACCGGTTCGGTGAGCAAGGAAAGCGCGAGCTCGAGCCGGCGGCGGTGGCTCCATCGCCCGCGCTGCGGCGCGGCCACCTGCCCCACTTGCGAGCTCTTGAGTGTGAGACGCTGCGAATGGAAGGCCTCGCCCAACGGCACACTCACCGCGCGGTTGCCGTACCAGCTGAGTTCGAGCACGGTGGCTTCAAAAGCGGCGAGTCGCAGCGCTGTGGCCAGGCCAGCGCCCTGCCCGCTGGTGTGCACCACCAGGTCGGCATCTGCCTGTGCACCGGCTGGCAGGGCGAAACTGGCGCCCAATGCCTGGGCCACCTCGGCACGGCCGGCCTCGGTGTCGACCACCTGCACCTCGCACCCCGGCAGCCGCGCCGCCAGCCAGGCCACCAGCAGGCCGAGCGTGCCGCCGCCCACCACCGCGATGCGGTCGCCCGGGCGCGGTGACGCGTCCCACAGCGCGTTGACGGCGGTTTCCAGGTTGGCGGCCAGCACGGCGCGCGCAGCCGGTACGCCCTCAGGCAACGGAGCCACAGCGGAGGCTGGCACCTGGTACACGGTCTGGTGCGGGTACAGGCAGAACACGGTGCGCCCCAGCAGATCGGCGGGCCCGGCCTCGACCACGCCCACATTGACGTAGCCGTACTTCACCGGGCCGGGAAACTCGCCCACCTGGAACGGCGCGCGCATGCGCTGCCACTCGCTGGCCGGCACCTCGCCCCGGAACACCAGGCCCTCGGTGCCCCGGCTCACACCGGTGTGCAGGGTGCGCACACGCACCTCGCCCTTGGTCAACGGCGGCAGCGTTTCTTCACGGATCTCGGCATGGCCGGGCCCCACGGTCCAGCTGGCCTGTGCGGTGTTCGGGGAGTTTGAAGGGGATGCCATGAACGAAAAGGGATATGCCGTGTCAGAAGGGTCGCGCGTGCCATGATGGCCGCGACCCGCCCACCGGCAGGGCCATCTTATGTTGCAGACGATGAAAGCCGCAGGCAGCTCACCCTTTACGCCCCAACCTCGACAGGACATGGCGGACCGCCAAGGTCTGGCGCGCGACGCCGCGCGCGACCTCGCAGCGGTGGCCACACTGGTGCTGCTCGTTGCCCTTGCCATGGCCAGCCTGGTGGGCCTGGGTACCGACTACGTCTTCAAAGCTGCGATGGTGTTCGCCCTGGGCACGTGGCTGGTCTGGCGTGCACTGGGAGCCCATCCCCATGCCCGCTTTGGCCCGGCCAACCGGGTCACGCTGGCCCGCCTGGGCGCCATGGCCTTGCTGGCCGCGCTGGTGGGCGAGGCCATGCCCCGGGCGCCGCTGGATGCAATGCCCGCACCCGCATGGTGGCTGGTGATCGCGGCCACAGTCACGGCACTGCTCGACGCGGTCGACGGTGCACTCGCGCGGCGCAGCGGCCTGGCCAGTGCATTCGGCGCGCGCTTCGACATGGAGACCGACGCCGCCTTCACCTTGGTGCTGTGCGCGCTGGTGGTGCAGGCCGATCAAGCCGGACCGTGGATCCTGGCCAGCGGGCTCATGCGCTATGCCTTCGTGGCAGCGGCCTGGGTCTGGCCCTGGTTGAACGGGCCACTGCCGCCGAGCAAACGCCGCCAGACCGTGTGCGTGGTGCAGATCACCACCCTGATCGTCTGTCTCGGGCCCATCGTGTTGCCACTGCTGGCCACCAGCCTGGCTGCGATCAGCCTTGCCCTGTTGACACTGTCCTTCGCCACCGATGTGCGAACCCTGGCGCGGCAGCGCCCCACCCCACTGGAGACCTGAACCATGCGTGCCAACCTCTTGAAAACCACCATCGTCTGGGCGGCCATCGCTGCCTCTTCCCCGCTGTGGATCAGCACGGCCCACGCCCAGGCGGCCCGCTACGAGCTCGACCCCGACCACACCAGCGTGGGCTTCCTGGTCGATCACATCGGCTACGCCAAGGTGCTGGGCATGTTCCGCTCGGCGCGCGGCAGCTACAGGTTTGACGAGGCCACCGCCACGCTCTCCGAGGTGCGCATTGAGGTCGAAACCGCCAGTGTGTTCAGCAACCAGCGAAAACGCGACGACCACCTCAAGGGCCCGGACTTTCTCAACAGCGGCGAGTTTCCCAAGATGGTGTTCACCGCCACCAGCGCCAAACGCACCGGCGACAGGACCTTCGACATCAGCGGTCAGCTTGAACTGCTCGGCAAGTCGCAACCGCTCACGCTGCAGGCCACCTGGAACAAGAGCGCCGAGTCCCCGCTGGGCGGCCCGCTGGGCAAGCCCTATGTGATGGGCGTGTCTGCGCGCGGCAGTTTCAAGCGCAGCGCCTACGGCATGACCTACGCGGTGGCCAACGGCTGGGTCGGCGACGAGATCCCCCTCATCATTGAATTCGAGGCCGTTCGCAAGTGAGATCGGCGCAGGGAGCGGCGCCAGCGGCGCTGGGCTGGCTGCTGCGGTTTGCGCTCGCCTTCGGGCTCCTCAACACGCTGCTCACGTTCGAGAACCGCTGGCCCGGGTTCGGTGTGACCTACATGCCGCGCCTGTCGTTCGAGCTGTGTCTGGGTGTGGTGGTGCTGATGGCCTGGGTGGTCTGGCGAGGCGGCCTGTCGTCCAGGGCCGCCTGGGTCTGGACCGTTGCCTTCGCGGGTCTGGTGCTGGTGCGCTACGCCAACGTCACGGCGCCCGCCGTGATGGGCCGCCCGGTCAATGTGTACTGGGACGGACGCCACGCGGGCGAGCTCATGCGCGTGGCCACGCAGTCCTGGTCCGCCTGGCAAATCGTGGCCGCCTTGCTGGCGTTGGTGATCTCGGCGCTGCTGCTCGCCTGGATTGTTCGTGGGGCGATCTCCACATTGGCCCACTGCCTGGCCTGGCAACGCCCCCGGCCCTGGCTGCTGGCAGGCGCAGGGGCCTGCACGCTCAGCTTTGCCGCCTACGTGCCCGACCAGCGCGACACCCGCTGGTTTTTCTCGCTGCCCGTCACCCCGACCCTGCTCCAACAAGGCCAGCTGCTGGCACAGGTGTGGCTGCCGGGGCAAGCGCGCTCCGCGCTGGGGCCAAGCCCCGCGTTTGATGGCGACCTGTCCGGCCTGGTCGGCGCCCATGGACCTGCGGACGTGTTGCTCGTGTTTGCCGAGTCCTACGGCGCCATCACTTTCGACGATGCAGCGCAGGCCGCCGCCCTGGCCGCGCCGCGCGCCGAGCTGGTGCGGGCCATCGAGTCCAGCGGCCGTTTCGTGGTCTCCGCCCGCGTGACAGCGCCCACCTTCGGCGGCTCATCGTGGTTGTCACACGCCGCGCTGCTCGGTGGTGTGGACACCTCCGATCCCGCCGACAACGACCTCCTCATGACCAGCCAGAGGCCTACGCTGGTGCGTCATTTCGCTCGCCACGGCTACCGCACGGTCGGCTGGATGCCTGGCCTCAAGCGCCCTTGGCCCGAAGGCGCGTTCTACGGCTTCGACCGCCTGGCCGACGACGCCGGCATCGGCTACCTCGGCCCGGACTTCGGCTACTGGCGCATCCCCGACCAGGCCGCCATGGCGCTGCTGCAGGCGCAGGAGTTCGACCGCTCTCAACAACGCCGGCCACGCTTTGCGGTGTTTGCCACCACCAGCACCCATGCACCCTTCCAACCAATCCCGCCCTTCGTGACCGACTGGACTTCGTTGATCCGGCCCGACGCCTATGCCGGCGTGGAGACCTCACCCAACAACGGAGCGCTGATCCAACCCGTTCCGCAGTACTTGCAGAGCATGCGCTACCAGCACGCGTGGCTGGCTGATTTCCTGCGCCACCAGGCGCCCCGGCCCCTGGTGATGATCGTCGTGGGTGACCACCAGCCCGCGGCTCTGGTGAGTGGTCGAGGCGCCTCGTGGGAGGTGCCGGTGCATGTGGTGAGTGAGGATCCAGCGCTGCTGCAACGCCTGCTGGGAAGCGGCTTTGTGGCCGGTCTCAAGCCGTCGGCCAAGGCGCTGGGGAACATGCCTGCGTTGACTTCGGTGTTGCTGAACGCGTTTGATGCGCCGGGCGCTCATGAGGCCCTGGGCATCCAGCACGTTGCAAGCCCCCCTGTCCCTGACATTTCACTGGACCGATCGCCGCCGGGCTCCTGATCTCAACGCTTCAACCAGGCGTGCACGTCACCCGATGGGCCATCGAACGGCATGGTGCCAAGCCAGACGCGCATGGCTTCGGCCGAATCGCCCTCGGGTTGCAACAGGCTCAGCCGTTCACCCAATGACACGGCATAGCGATAGCGCCCGGCCCCGGCCAGCGCCTCCAGCCGGTCGATACAACCCAGCGCCACGTCGCGCACGGCTGGCAAAAACTCGAACGACACCGCCGCCACCGGCTGGCTCAGGCCCAGAAGCACCTCCAGCTCGAAGCCCTCCACGTCGATCTTCACGAAGTCGGGCAGTCCATGCACTGCGATCAGGTCGTCCAGCGTGGTCACGCTCACCAGCGGCCCGATTTGCCACTGCACGCCGCGAAACGACGGCGCCGCACCGGCGCGTTGCACGAAGTCGGTCGAGAGGGTGGCCACCGTGGGTGTGCGTGGACTGGCCATCAAGCGCGCCTCGCCCGGGGCGCGCCCCAGCGCCTGGGGCAGCAACGTCACTTGAGGATCGGCCCCGAAGCGACGCTGCAACAGCCTCAAAAAATCGGCTTGTGGTTCAAGCGCCACCACCCACGCTCCGAGCTGTCGAAAAGCCGCCACCCGGTTTCCAGCGTGCGCGCCCACGTCAAAAGCGAGCCCGCCAGCGGGCACAAAGCGACGGTAGAACCGCCTCAGCTGAACGCCGCGCCAGGGAATACCTCTGTAGACGAGCAGCGAACGCAACAGGCCGAGCCGGCGGTCGAGTTGCTCGGCCATGTGAGGACTACCTCATTCCCACTCGATCGTGGCCGGCGGCTTGGAGCTCACGTCGTAGGTCACGCGGTTGATGCCACGCACCTCGTTGATGATGCGGCTGGACACCTTCTTGAGCAGCGCATAGGGCAGCTCGGCCCAGTCGGCGGTCATGAAGTCGCTGGTCTGCACCGCGCGCAACGCAACCACGTAGTCGTAGGTGCGGCCGTCGCCCATCACGCCCACGCTCTTGACGGGCAGGAACACGGTGAAGGCCTGGCTGGTGAGGTCGTACCAGCTCTTGCCGCTGGGGTGGTCGATGGTGGAGCGCAGTTCTTCGATGAAGATCGCGTCGGCGCGGCGCAGCAGGTCGGCGTATTCCTTCTTTACTTCGCCCAGGATGCGCACGCCCAGGCCCGGGCCGGGGAAGGGGTGGCGGTAGACCATGTCGTGCGGCAGGCCGAGCGCCACGCCGAGTTCGCGCACCTCGTCCTTGAACAGATCGCGCAGCGGCTCCAGCAGTTTCAGGCCCAGTTGCTCCGGCAGGCCACCCACGTTGTGGTGGCTCTTGATGGTCACGGCCTTCTTGCTCTTGGCGCCGCCGGACTCGATCACATCCGGATAAATAGTCCCTTGCGCCAACCACTTGGCGCCCTTTGTTGAGATACCACTTGAGATAAGT
>JANPKR010000299.1:0-6282 GCA_031426175.1 Hydrogenophaga sp.
GGAGAGTGCGCCGTTGGGGCCCGAGGCCTGCAGCGGCAGCACGTAGCCCACCGTGGCCTCCAGGCCCTGGGTGAACACGCGGCGCAGGCGCGCGCGCTCCAGTTCGTCGTCGAGCTTGGCGTCGAACGGGTCCACGTTCACCGGCAAGCGGCGTTCGCGCCAGAGGTAGTACCAGGTGTCTTCAAACCCGGGGGTGATGTACTGCGTGGAGAGGCCGAGCTTGCGGGCCAGTGCCTGCGTGAAGCGGCGCGCGTCGTCGGCGGTGTAGTGTTTCTCGTCGCGCTCGTCGGCCAGCAGAGCGGGGTTGTTCCAGATGGTCTCGCCGTCGGCGCGCCAGAACATCGAGAGCGCCCAGCGTGGCAGTTGCTCGCCCGGGTACCACTTGCCCTGGCCCATGTGCACAAAACCGCCGGCGCCGTATTCCACGCGCAGGCGGTCCAGCAACTCGGTGGCGTAGCCCCGTTTGGTCGGGCCAAGTGCGTCGGTGTTCCACTCGGCGGCATCGCGGTCGCTGGTGGCCACGAAGGTGGGTTCGCCGCCCATGGTCAAACGCACGTCGTGTTTCTTCAGGTCGACGTCGACCTTCTCGCCCAGGGCCACCACGCCGGCCCATTGTTCGTCGGTGTAGGGCAGGGTTACACGGGGCGATTCGTACACACGGGTCACGCCCATGTGGTGGCTGAACTCCACCTCGCACTTGTCCATGGCGCCTTCCACCGGCGCGGCACTCGACGGCTGCGGTGTGCAGGCCAGGGGGATGTGGCCCTCACCGGCCAGCAGACCGGAAGTCGGGTCCAGACCGATCCAGCCGGCACCAGGCAGGAACACCTCGCACCAGGCGTGCAGGTCGGTGAAATCCTGCTCGGGGCCGTTGGGTCCGTCGACCGATTTCACGTCGGACTTGAGCTGGATCAGGTAGCCCGAGACGAATCGTGCGGCCAGGCCCATGTGGCGCAGGATCTGCACCAGCAGCCAGCCGGTGTCTCGGCAGGAGCCGCTGCCGAGCTTGAGCGTTTCTTCGGGGGCTTGCACGCCCGGCTCCATGCGGATGGTGTACGCAATCGCGTTCTGCAGCTTCTGGTTCACGTCGACCAGAAAGTCGATGGTGCGGCGCTCGGTGCGGTCCACCGTGGCGAGGTACGCCTTGAGCAGCGGGGTCACAGGCGCGGTGACGAGGTAGGGCGCGAGTTCTTTCTTTTGTTCTTCGTCGTAGCTGAACGGGAAGTTCTCCGCTCGCGGCTCGAGGAAAAAATCGAACGGGTTGTAGACCGCCATTTCCACCACCAGGTCGATCGTGACCTTGAACTGCTTTGTGGGCTCGGGGAAGACCAGGCGGGCCTGGTAGTTGGCGAACGGGTCCTGCTGCCAGTTGATGAAATGGCCCTCGGGCTCGATGCGCTGGGAGTACGACAGCACCTTGGTGCGGCTGTGCGGCGCAGGGCGCAGCCGGACCACCTGGGGGCCAAGTTTGACGAGCCGGTCGTATCGATAATGGGTGATGTGGCTCAGGGCAACATGAATGGCCATGTGGGGGCTTTCAACGGGGAGGAAACAATGAATCGTCGGGCACAGGCTTGGCCGTGGGCGCTGGGACTCATCCTAGCAAGTCTTGCGCCAAAGAACGATGACAGCGCCGCCAGCACCGCGTTTGCAGCGGTGTTGCACCCGCGTTCCTGACCATGCGGGGCAGCTGGTTGGCGTGCTTGCCCGGCTGGGTGCTGGGTGTGGCGCTGCAGTTGCAGCAGCCTGCCTTGTGGCCGTCGTGGACCTGTGCGCTGCTGCTGTGTGCGGGCCTGCTGCTGGCGCTGGTTGCGCTCCTGATCGGTCGGGCAAAGGGCGCTGTGTTCGTGCTCGCAGGCTGTCTGATCGGGTTTGGCCTCACTGGTGTGCGCGCCGCGCATTTCGCCAGCCACGCGCTGGATCCTGCCTTGCAGGGCGCCGACATCGAATTGACCGGTCGTGTGGCCTCGTTGCCCCAGCGCATTGCACAGGGCCAGCGGTTTGATGTCGTGGTGGAGTCGGCCACGCGCGCCGGCCATCCGGTCACCGTGCCCGAGCGCATTCAACTGGGCTGGTACAGCAGCTTTGGGCCCGCTGCCGATGAGCCCCGGTGGGAACTGGCCAGCCGGGGCCCAACCGTGCGGGCTGGCGACCGCTGGCGTTTCACGGTGCGCCTGCGCAGCCCTCACGGTCTGTCCAACCCCCACGGCTTTGACCGCGAACACTGGCTGTGGGAACGCGGTATCCAGGCCACCGGCCATGTGAAGAGCGGGCCGCGCGACCCGGTGCCCGCGCACTTGGGAGCCACGTGGTACCACCCGCTGGACGCATGGCGCCAAAGCGTGAGCGAGCGCATCGACGAACGTGTGGACGACCCGCGCGCCGCGGGTGTGCTGGCCGCGCTGGTGGTGGGGGACCAATCCGCCATCGATCGCGAGGACTGGGCGCTGTTCCGCACCACCGGCGTGGCGCACCTCATGAGCATTTCTGGCCTGCACGTGACGATGTTTGCCTGGCTCGCCACTGCACTGCTGGCCTGGGGCTGGCGGCGGCTGGCGCCGGTGTGGCCGCAGGCACTGCTGGCGGTGCCCGTGCCGGTGGTGGCCAGCCTGGGCGGCGTGGTGCTGGCGGCGGCCTACGCGCTGTTTTCCGGCTGGGGTGTGCCTGCGCAGCGCACCGTGATCATGCTGGCCGTGGTGGTGGGCCTGCGCCTGGGCGTGCGTCACTGGCCATGGCCCATGGTGTGGTTGCTGGCGATGTCGGCGGTGTTGCTGCTGGACCCGTGGGCTTGGCTGCAGCCGGGGTTCTGGCTCAGTTTTGTGGCAGTGGGCATCCTGTTTGCCACCGACCCCGGGCGCTCGCAGCGCGCACCTCAGGGCGGGGCGCTGGTGCGCGCTGGACGCTCGGTGGTGGGGCTGCTGCGTGAGCAGGGCGTGGTCACGGTGGCGCTGGCGCCGCTCACGCTGTTGTTGTTCGGGCAATTTTCGGTGGTGGGCTTGCTGGCCAACCTGGCAGCCATTCCGGTGGTCACCTTGCTCATCACGCCCCTGGCCTTGCTCGGTGTGGCGCTGCCGGCGCTGTGGGACGTGGCGGCCTGGGTGGTGCAGGCCATGGCTTCGGGGCTGCAGTGGATGGGGCAAGCCAACTGGGCGGCGGTGTTCCGTCCGGCGGCACCCTGGCCCTTGGCGTTGGCGGCGGTGGCGGGTGGTGCTTTGCTGGTGCAGCGGCTGCCGTGGGTGGTGCGATCGGCCGGGGTTCTGCTGTTGATGCCCGCGCTGCTGTATGCGCCGCCGCGCCCAGCGCCGGGACAGTTCGAATTGATGGCGCTGGACGTCGGGCAGGGCAGTGCGGTGCTCGTGCGAACGGCCGGGCACAGCCTCCTGTTTGACGCCGGTCCGCGCTTCGGCCCCGACAGCGATGCCGGCGAACGCGTTGTCTTGCCGTTGCTGCGCGCCCTGGGCGAACCGCTCGACGCGGTGGTGGTGAGCCACCGTGACAGCGACCACGCCGGTGGTGCGGATGCGGTGCGCGCAGCGCACCCGCAGGCGCGCTGGTTGTCGTCGTTCAGCGCCGACGCACCTGAGCGTTGCGTGGCAGGCCAGCGCTGGAGCTGGGACGGCGTGGGCTTCGAAGTGCTGCGCCCGGTGCTGAACGACTACGGTCCCGATGGGCTAGGCCTGCTGAGCACCAATGCCATGTCGTGTGTGCTGCGGATCGCCAACGCGCAAGAAAGCGCCTGGCTCGGTGGCGACATCGATGCCGCGCGCGAGGTGCAGTTGGCCTTGGCCCGGCCCGATGACCGCGCCACGGTGATGCTGGCACCCCACCACGGCAGCCTCACGTCGAGCACCCCGGTGCTGCTCAACACCTTGCAACCGCGCTGGGTGCTGGTGCAGTCGGGCTACCGAAACCGCTTCGGCCATCCCGCGCCCGCTGTGCTTGATCGCTACCGGCAGCGCGGCATGCGCTGGGTGAATTCGCCCGACTGCGGAGCGGCCACCTGGCGCAGCGCCGAGCCCGAGGTCGTGGAGTGTCACCGTGAACGGGCGCGGCGGTATTGGCATCACAGGGTCCCTTCCGCTGACATTCAGGGGGCTGAAACGCCTTGATGGCGAAAACCCTGGCCCGCTCCTTGCTATGCTGTGGTCAGGAGAAAAAAGCCCATGAGCAGACCCATGTTTGACGAAATGAACGCCTCGCCCAGCGAGGTCCGGGCCCACTACGAGAACTACGCTCGCTGGCTGGCCCAGCAGCCAGAGGACGTCATGGCTTCCCGGCGCGAAGAGGCCGAAATGATTTTCCGCCGAGTCGGCATCACCTTTGCGGTGTATGGCGCCAAGGACGAAGACGGCTCCGGCACCGAGCGCCTGATCCCGTTCGATCTCATCCCCCGCATCATTCCGGCCCATGAGTGGCACAGCATGGAAGAAGGTCTCGTGCAGCGCGTGACCGCTCTCAACCGCTTCATCCACGACGTTTACCACGACCAGGAAATCATCAAGGCGGGCCACGTGCCGGCCGAGCAGATTTTCCAGAACGCGCAGTTCCGCCCCGAGATGATGGGCGTGGACGTGCCCCACAACATCTACTCGCACATCGCGGGGGTGGACATCGTGCGCGCCCCCAACGCCGACGGCGTGGGCGAGTACTACGTGCTGGAGGACAACCTGCGCGTGCCCAGCGGCGTGAGTTACATGCTTGAAGACCGCAAGATGATGATGCGGCTGTTCCCCGAACTCTTCGGCTCCAACCGCGTGGCCCCGGTGGCCCACTACCCCGACCTGCTGCTGGAAACCCTGCGCGCGGTGAGCCCGGCCACCACGGCCGAACCCACGGTGGTTGTGCTCACGCCCGGCATGTACAACAGCGCTTACTTCGAACACGCCTTCCTCGCGCAGCAGATGGGCATCGAGCTGGTGGAAGGGCAAGACCTTTTCGTCAAGGACAACTTCGTCTACATGCGCACCACGCGCGGCCCCAAGCGGGTGGACGTGATCTACCGCCGGGTCGACGACGACTTCCTCGACCCCTCCGTGTTCCGCCCCACCTCCACCCTGGGCTGCGAAGGCCTGCTCAGTGTGTACCGCAGCGGCAACGTGGCCATCTGCAACGCGGTGGGCACCGGCGTGGCCGACGACAAATCGATCTACCCCTACGTGCCCAAGATGATCGAGTTCTACCTGGGCCAGAAACCCATTCTGAACAACGTGCCCACCTTCATGGGGCGCGACGCCGAAGACCTCAAGTACATGCTCGCCAACATGAAAGACCTGGTGGTGAAAGAGGTGCACGGCGCTGGCGGCTACGGCATGCTGGTGGGTCCGGCCTCCACCCAGGCCGAGATCGAAGACTTCCGCAAGGCCGTGCAGGCCAACCCCAGCGGTTACATCGCGCAGCCCACACTCTCGCTCTCCACCTGTCCAACCTATGTGCAGAGCGGCGTGGCGCCGCGCCACATCGACCTGCGCCCCTTCGTGCTCAGCGGCAAGACGGTGCAGATGGTGCCGGGTGGCCTCACGCGTGTGGCGCTCAAGGACGGCTCACTGGTCGTCAACTCGTCGCAAGGTGGGGGCACAAAAGACACCTGGGTGCTCGAAGATTAATCAAGGGACTCAACATGCTGTCACGCACCGCCGACCACCTCTTCTGGATGTCCCGCTACACCGAGCGCGCGGAGAACACCGCTCGCATGCTCGACGTGAACTACCAGACCTCGCTGCTGCCGCAGTCCGCTGCCGTGGCCCAGGTGGGCTGGGAAGGGTTGCTGGTCATCAGCGAGCTCATGCCCATTTACGCCAAGAAGTATGGCCAGGAGATCACGCCACGCAACGTGCTCGACTTCATGGTGCGCGACGAGTCCAACCCGTCAAGCATCGCTACCTGCCTGAAGGCCGCGCGTGAAAACGCCCGTGCCGTGCGCGGAGCACTCACCACCGAGCTGTGGGAAACGCAGAACCAGACCTGGCTGGAACTGTCCCGCATGCTCAAGAGCAAGAATTTCGAACGCGACCCCAGCGAATTCTTCGAGTGGGTCAAGTTCCGCTCGCACCTTTCGCGCGGCGTTGCCATCGGCACCATGCTGCAGGACGAAGCGTTTCACTTCTACCGCATGGGCACCTTCCTGGAGCGGGCCGACAACACGGCGCGCCTGCTCGACGTGAAATTTCACGCCGTGCACAGCGACTTCTTCGGCAACGCCAGCGAGCTCGATCAGGAGTACGACTTCTACCACTGGAGCGCCATCCTGCGCAGCGTGAGCGGCTTCGAGGTCTACCGCAAGGT
>JANPKR010000300.1:0-3198 GCA_031426175.1 Hydrogenophaga sp.
GTGGTTTGGCCTGGACCACAACGGCAAGCTCAACAGCGTGCAGCTGGCCTGGCGCAGCCAGCGCGGCCAGCTCTATCTGTTCGTCACCAACGGCGGCCGTTGTTTCCTGATCCAGGCCACGCGGGTTGCGTCGTATCTGCAAGCAGGCCTGCTGGTGCCGAGCGAAGAAGAGGCGCTCACTGTGCGCGCCACTCGCGACGCGCTCACCAAACTCGACGCCAATCCCGAGCGCCTGCTCAACTGAGGTCGCTCAACCCTTGCGGGCCTGTTCGTACAGGCCTTGCACTCGGGGCACATTGGCTTCCAGCTCGCGGATGCGATTGGGTCCGCTGGGGTGGGTGGACAGAAAGCCGGGACCGGCTCCGCCGCCCGCCGACGCCATCTTCTGCCACAAACTCACGCTGGCCTGCGGCCGGTAAGCGGAGCGAGCCGCCAGTTCGAGCCCGACCAGGTCGGCTTCGGTTTCGTCTTCGCGGCTGAACTTGAGCGTGAGCAACTGGGTGCCCAGATTGGCCGCCACATCACCGAGCTGGCCCAGGCCAAAAAGCTGAGCGGCGAGTGACAAACCGATGCTGGTCGCACTGCTCTTGGCCACTCGGGCCCGTGCGTGTTCTCGCAACGCATGGGCCATTTCGTGACCCATGATCATGGCGGTCTCGTCGTCGGTGAGCTGAAGCTTCTCGAGGATGCCGGTGTAGAACGCGATTTTGCCGCCCGGCATGCAGAAGGCGTTGACCTGATCGCTGCGTATCAGGTTGACTTCCCACTTCCATTCGGTGGCGCGTTTGTTCCATTGAGGCGAATGCGGAATGATGCGCCGCGCGATGTTGCGCAGCCGTTGCACCTCGGCGTGGCCGGCAGGCAGCAGCGCCTTTTTGGCGTTGGCCTCGTTCATCATCTGGGCGTATTGCTGGTTCGCTGCACCCTCCAGCTCTTCGGCCGGGATCAGGTTGCGCAAGGCTGAGGCCTGACCCACGTCGACCTGAGCGGCGGCTGGAAGCACCGCACCAGCGGCCGCAGCCGTGCCCGCGAGCAGGAAGCCGCGACGGGCCGACCAGACGTGATCGGGCCGCGGTGCGGGGGAGTGGTCAGACTTGAAGTCGCAGATGAAACACATGGGTGAATAATAGTCAAAGCCACACGTCCGTGCCCATCCCAGTGAACACCATCTTCCCAACGGCTTGCTGATGTCCCCACCCACTCCCGTGACAAGCCCTCCGACCTCAGATCCCACGCCGCAATCCAGCCCCACCTGGGGGGAAACTTTGCGTGTTTACCTGGAGCCTGCCAGCCTTCGGATGTTCGCGTTGGGGTTTTCTGCCGGTCTGCCGTTGCTGCTGGTGCTGGGCACGCTGAGCTTTCGGTTGCGCGAAGCCGGGCTGGATCGCACGACCATCGGCTACCTGAGCTGGGTGGGCTTGGCGTACGCCTTCAAGTGGTGCTGGGCGCCGCTGGTGGACCGCCTGCCCTTGCCTTTTCTCACGCGTTGGCTCGGCCGACGGCGCAGCTGGCTGCTGTTGTCCCAGGGGCTCATCATGGCGTCGCTGGTGGGCATGGCGTTGTCTGACCCGCGCACCGGCCTGACGATGGTGGTGTGGTGCGCACTCGCCGTGGCGTTTGCATCGGCCACACAAGACATTGCCTTGGACGCGTTTCGCATCGAGTCGGCCGACGCGCGCCACCAAGGTGCTTTGGCGGCCACCTACCAGACCGGCTACCGCCTGGCGATGATCTGGGCCGGAGCCGGTGTGTTGTGGATCGCGGCGCGCGCCGAAGTGGCACCGGTGGCCGCTGTGGCCGGCGCTGCGCCCGGCGTGCTGTACCAGCAGGCAGCCTGGACCACGGCTTATCTGGTCATGGCTGCAAGCATGCTGGTGGGCGTGTTCACGGTGCTGTTTTCACGCGAGCCGGCGCATGTGGTCTTGCCGCCGTCGAAGAACGCCACCGAGTGGTTGCGCAGCGCGCTGGTCGAGCCGTTTGCCGACTTTCTGAAGCGCTATGGCAAGCAGGCTGTGTTGATCCTCGCCCTCATCGGGGTCTACCGCATCAGCGATGTGGTGATGGGGATCATGGCCAATCCGTTTTATGTGGACATGGGCTACACCAAGGACGAGGTGGCCGCGGTCACCAAGGTGTTCGGCGTGATCATGACGCTGGTGGGTGCATTCATTGGCGGCGCGCTGTCGCTCAAGCTGGGTGTCATGCGTGTGCTCATGCTCGGCGCGGTGCTCTCGGCTGCGAGCAACCTGCTGTTTGCGTGGCTGGCCGGGCATGGCCACGACGTGACCGCGCTGGTGTTGGTGATCTCGGCCGACAACCTGAGTGCCGGCGTGGCCTCCGCGGCGTTCATTGCCTACCTCTCGGGGTTGACCAACGTCAGCTACTCAGCCACCCAGTACGCGCTCTTCAGCTCCATGATGTTGCTGGCGCCCAAGTGGCTCGCAGGGTATTCGGGGGCGTTCGTGGACGCGTATGACTACCCCACCTTCTTCACCGCCACGGCCTGTCTGGGCGTGCCTGTGCTGCTGCTGGTCTGGCTGGCTTCCCGCGTGGCGCCGGTGGCCCATCAACCTTGATCCGGCGCTTCGTTCACGTTTCTTTACGCCCTCCACAACCCGTGTTCACGCCAAGCCTGCACGCTTGGCGTTTTCCGTTACACGCTCACACCACACGCCCATGACATCCCAGTTGCTGATGATTGAAGACGACGCCCGACTGGCGAAGATGGTCGTCGAGTACCTCGGCCAATCGGGCTTCCAGGTGACGCACGCCGCCGATGGCGAGGCGGGTCTGGAACAGCTGCAACTCATTCAGCCCGAGCTGGTGATCCTCGATCTGATGATGCCGGGTATTGACGGTCTGGAAGTCTGCCGGCGCATCCGTGCGCTGCAAGGTGACGTGGCGCGTGTGCCGGTGCTCATGCTCACCGCCAAGGGCGACCCCATGGACCGCATCATCGGTCTGGAGCTCGGCGCAGACGACTATTTGCCCAAACCCTTCGAGCCGCGCGAGTTACTGGCCCGCGTGCGTGCCGTGCTCCGCCGGCGCGGTGAGACTGGCAGCGCCAGCGTGTCGCGCAGCACGCCGGTGATGCGCTTCGGCTCGCTGGACATCGACCGCGATGCGCGCACGGTGCAGGTGTCGGGTCAGGCTTGCGAACTCACGTCCTACCAGTTCGACCTGCTGGTGGCCATGGCC
>JANPKR010000301.1:0-19551 GCA_031426175.1 Hydrogenophaga sp.
GGGGCGCTGGCCCAAGCCGGCAAGGACAACCTGGCAACGCTCAAGCAGATGAAGGTATCAGGCGTCGACCTGAACATCCCACCGGTTGCGCAGGAAGGCAAAAACGCCGATGCGATCCGCGCCAACCTCAAGGCCGTGAAGCTGCCCCCGGGCTTCAAGATCGAGCTCTACGCCGTCGTCCCCGACGCGCGCCACATGGCCGTAGCTCCCAGCACCAACATGCTCTTCGTGGGCACGCGCAAGACCCGCGTGTGGGCCGTGACCGACCGCAACGGCGACGGCACAGCCGACGAGGTCAAGCCCTTCGCTCCGTCGATCAACTTCAAGGTGCCCAACGGCGTGTGCTGGACCAAAGACGGCTTCCTGGTCGTGGTCGAACACAACCGCGTGCTCAACTTCCCGGCCGCCGAATTCTTCTACGAAGGCCCCGATGTGGCCGTGATCGAGGTGGTGCCCCAGGGCGGCCTGATCCCGGTGGAAGAGGAGTCGTTCAACCACGGCGCGCGCACCTGCCGCGTGGCCGACGACGGCATGCTTTATGTGACCCTGGGTCAGCCGCACAACGTGCAGCCGGCCAACAAGGTTGACCTGTACGACAAGATCGGCATCGGCGGTGTGGTGCGCATGAACGCGTTCGACGGTTCCAAGCGCGAGGTGTTCTCGCGCGGCATGCGCAACTCGGTCGGCATGGACATCAACCCGAAGGACAAGTCGGTGTGGTGGACGGACAACCAGACCGACGGCCTGGGCGACGATGTGCCGCCGGGTGAACTCAACCGCGCCACCAAGGTCGGCGAGCACTTCGGCTATCCGTACTGGAACGGCAAGTTCAAGGTGGCAGGCACAGCCGCGGCGCCCGACCTCAAGGACATGAAAGAACCCGCCAACGCGGTCTTCCCGCAAGTCGAGTTCCCGGCCCACCAGGCCCAGCTGGGCATGACCTTCTACAACGGCAAGCAGTTCCCGGCCAAGTACCAGGGCGGCATCTTCGTGGCCTCGCACGGCTCATGGAACCGCAGCCAGGCCACCGGCGCGCTGATCAACTTCATCCCGCTCAACGCCAACGGAACCGCCGGCAAGTCCGAGGTGTTTGCCGAAGGCTGGCTGGACGGCAACGGCGTCTACAAAGGCCGCCCGGTGGACGTGGCTCCGATGAAAGACGGCTCACTGCTGATCTCCGACGACTACGTCGGCGCGATCTACCGCGTCACCTACTCGCCGAACTGACGGCGGCACCTTGCCGCTTCCTCGCGCAGGCGGCCCACGCGGGCCACCTGCGCGACCTCACGCTTGAACGGACCCTTTTCCATGCGAATTTCGATCCTGATCGCGGCCGCGCTGAGCGTGGGCGCTGCACATGCGGCCGACCCGGCGGTGGGCCGCACCAAGGCCAACATGGCCTGTGCCGTCTGCCACGGCCCCAACGGCATGTCCATGATGCCCAATGCGCCGCACCTCGCGGGCCAGCCCGGCATCTACCTGGTGGAGCAACTGAAGAACTACCGCAGTGGCAAACGCCCGCACGAGGTGATGGGCGTGATTGCCAAACCCCTGACGGATGCCGAGATCGAGGATCTCGCTGCCTGGTATTCATCGCTGCAGATCAGCGTGCAAACCCCCTGACATCCTGGACCCTGCCCCAACATGCACATTCGATCCCTGGCTCTTTTTCCCCTGGCCGCGTTGCCCGCGCTGCTGCACGCCCAGACCAACTCCGTGTCACCCGAGACCGACGGAGGATCCCTCGCACCGGTGGTCATCACCGGCAGCGGCTCGGCCGACCAGCGCTGGCGCGGCGCGGGCACGGTGGACGTGGTCGATGGCCGTGAACTGCGCGACGGCCAGCTGCAGATCAACCTCTCCGAAGGCCTGGCGCGCGTGCCGGGTCTGGTGATCCGCAACCGCGAGAACTACGCGCAGGACCTGCAAGTCTCCATCCGCGGGTTTGGCGCACGCTCCACTTTCGGTGTGCGCGGCGTGCGCCTGTTTGTCGACGGCATCCCGGCCAGCGCACCCGACGGCTCGGGCCAGGCGGCCAACTTCCCGCTGGGCAGCGCCGACCGCATCGAGGTGGTGCGTGGACCATTTGCAGCGCTGTACGGCGCCTCCAGCGGCGGCGCCATCCTGGCCTACACGCAGGACGGCACCCGCCCCGGTGAACTGCGCGTGGGCTCGGCGTTTGGCGCCGACGGCCTGTGGCGCCTCTCGACCCAGGTGTCTGGCCAGACCGGCACGCCCGAAGCCCCCGGATGGTCGTACACGCTGGACGTGGGCAAGTTCGCCACCGACGGCGCGCGTCCGCAGTCGGCGGCGGACCGCACCACCGCCAACGTGAAGCTCTCGCGCGCCCATGAGGGTGGGCGAACCGCCATCCTGTTCAACCAGCAGCGCAGCTTTGCGCTCGATCCGCTGGGTCTGTCGCGCGCCGAATTCGAAGCGAACGATGAAGCGACCACGCTCTCGGCCACGCAGTTCAACACACGCAAGTCCGTCTCGCAAAGCCAGCTCGGCCTGGCCTGGGATCAGGCGCTGGGTGGGGGACACAAGATCGAGCTGATGGGCTACGGTGGTGCACGCCAGGTGGTGCAGTACCAGTCCATTCCCACTGGCGCGCAGGGCATCACCAGCTCGGGCGGTGTGATCGATCTCGACCGCTCCTACTGGGGCTGGAACGGTCGCTGGCGCTGGAGCGGCGAAGCCGCGAGTGGCAGAGTGAACCTGAGCGCAGGCCTGGCATCTGATCGGCAGACCGACGAGCGCAAGGGCTACCAGAACTTCGTCGGCCCGACGCTGGGCGTGCAGGGTGCGCTGCGGCGAGACGAGACCAACCGAGCCACCACGCTCGACCCGTACGTACAGGGCGAATGGAGCAGCGATCGGCTCACGCTGAGTGCCGGCGTGCGGCGAGTGAATGCCGACTACACCTCCAGCGACCGTTTCATCACAGGCGCCAACGGCAACGACAGTGGCGAGAAAAGTTTTGGCGCCACCTTGCCGGTGGTGGGCGCACGCTGGCAACTCTCGCCGGGCCTGCAAGCGTTTGCCAATGTGGGCAAAGGGCTGGAGATTCCCACCCTCAACGAGGTCGCCTACCAGAGCAGCGGCGCCGCTGGATTCAACACCGCACTGAATGCGGCACGCAGCACGAGCGCCGAAGCGGGACTGCGCGGGCGCAACGGCGCGGGCCTGTGGAATGCCACCATTTTCGACATCCGCACCGACGATGAGATCGTGGTGCAGAACAACACAGGCGGTCGATCGACCTTCCAGAACGCAGGTCGCACGAAGCGCCAGGGTCTGGAGCTCTCGGCCGAATACGGCCTGGACACCGTCACCCTGACCACCGCCTACACCTACATCAAGGCTCGCTACCAGGACAGTTTCCTCACCTGCACCGTCACGCAATGCCCGGGCATCAACCCACGGGTGCTCGTTCCCGCCGGCAACAGCATGCCGGGCATTCCCGTTCAGCAGCTGTTTGCCCAACTCGCCTGGGCTCCCCGCCTGGCGGGCAGCTGGGCGGCGGGCAGCGTGTTCACCCTGGAAGCCCGCCACACGGGCCGCGTGTTTGTGAACGACCTCAACAGCGATGCCGCCGCCGGCCACACGCTCTTCAGCATCGGCGCCCGCTTCGAGCAAACCACCGGGGCATGGACCTGGCGCGAGTTCGTGCGCATCGACAACCTCACCGACAAGAAACACGCAGGCTCGGTGATCGTCAACGATGGCAACAGCCGCTTCTTCGAGCCCGGTCTGGGCCGCTCGCTGTCTGCCGGTATCGAGCTCACGCGGCGCTTCTGAGCACAGGCCGCGCGGCCCTCAAGGGGGCAGCCGGCCGAACTCGCTCTCAGGGTCGATCACCTGCGCCGGCAGGCTGATGGCAAAGGTACAACCGGCGCTCGACGCGGCTTCGCACCAGATGCGTCCGCCGTGCCGCTCAACGATGCGCTGCGCGAGTGCCAGGCCGGTGCCGATGCCCTCGTAATCCATGGAGTGGTGCTGGCGCTGGAACAACGCGAACAGGTTGGGGGCGTGCTCCAGGTCAAAGCCCACGCCGTTGTCGCGCACGAAGACCACACGTTCGCCGGTGCTGTCGGTCCACTGGCCCACCTCAATGCGGGCCCTGGGGCGGGTGCGCGTGAAGTTCACCGAGTTTTCCAGCAGGTTGCGCAACACCTCGGCCAGCAGGATGGCGTCGCCCCGCACCTGGGGCAGGTCGTCGTCGATCACCCAGTCGATCGAGCGCGCCGGCTGCTCGGCCTTCAGGTGGCGCACCACGCCTTGCACCAGCGGACTCAGGGGTACCTGCTGGCGTGCCAGTTGCACGCGACCCATGCGCGCGTACTCCAGCAAACCTTCGATCATCAAACCCATGCGCTTGCTGGACTTGGCGATCGAGGCCAGGTACTGCAGCAACTGGTTGTCGCCGTTGGGCCCGATGCGCTCCTGCGCGAGCGCCACAAAGCTGGAGATGTGGCGCAGCGGCGCGCGCAGGTCGTGCGAGACGCTGTGCGAGAACACATCGATGTCCCGGTTGGCGGCCACCAGCTGGTTGGTGCGCCGGGTCACCCGCTGTTCGAGTTCGCGCTTGAGGTCGGCCACCTGGTGTTCGGCTCGGCTGCGTTCGGTGGCGTCCGTCAAGACCGCACTGGCGCACAAAAACCGGCCTTGCGCGTCGAGCACCGGATCCATGCCGAATTCGGCCCGGAACACCCGGCCTTCGGGCGCCTGGATGTCCAACTCCAGGGGTGCAGCCGGAGCACCGCGCGCGAGCAGGGCCAGGTGCGAACCCAGCAAAGCGCGCTGGCGGGCGTCGGTCAGTCCCACGAGGCTGAGGAAGTCGGTGCTGCTGATCGGCCGTCCTTGCTCGAACCGGGTGGCGTCCAGACCGAGCCATTGGATCAGCGTGCGGTTGAGGTGGACCACGCGCAACTCTGGGTCGACGCAAACCAGGCCGCAGGGCGCCAAGTCGTAGAGCACAGCGGTCCCGATGGAGGGTTCTGGTGAAGCCGGCTTGTTGTCCATGGCGTCTCGCTCGAGTGGGATGCAGGAAGACCGATCAGCGCTCCTGTCCTTCGCAGCTTGAACGGTTCACGGTTGGGGATCTGGATTTCAGTATCGACCAAAAGCGAGCTGGCCGGTTCCCCATTTTGGTCATGGCATGGAGGCTCGCCAGGGGCCGGCGTTCACTTGGGTTTGAGGTCCCAGTCGGGTACGTCGCGCGGGGCCGGCATCACGTTGCGCCCCTCCAGCCGCAGCGCGGTGAGCTTGGCTGTCATCTCCAGGGTCTTGAGGTCGTCGGGGTTCGGGTTGTCGTGCGGACTGAAGGAAAAACTGCACAAGGTGCCGTAGACCTCACCGCTCTTGAGCACGATCGGCGTGCTGATGTGGGTTCCGACGGGAAACGGCAACTGGTCCAGCAAAGCACTGGCCAACGGATCGGCGCGCGCATCGGCGATGAAGCGCGGCAGGCGTCCGTCAACCACGCGCTGGCACCAGCTCTGCTCCAGGTCTTCCGACTGACCCACAGCGATGGTGGGTCGGTTGCCGCTGGTGGCCACCTGGCGGAACACACGTTGCCCGTCCACGAACTCGGAGCAGAAGACCACATCCATCTTCAGCCGGTCGCGCAAGGTCTTGAGCACGTCGGTGATGGCACGGTCCAGCATGTCATCGGACTGGTCGGCGGTGGCGACCATCAACTCGGAGACGGTCACGTGGAGGTCGGTGGGTTCATAGCCCAGATCGTGAATATTCGGTTTCATGCGCTCAATTGTCTTCGCGTTCAGCAGCCTCGCAGGTTCACGCGGGTGTTTCGAGATGTATGAAAAAGTCAGATGTCGTCAGCGCTGATGAGGCCTTCGCGGATCGCCAGGCGCACGAGGGCAGGCACGTCGTGAACATCGAGTTTGGCCATGATCCGGCTGCGGTACGACTCCACCGTCTTGCGCGAGAGATGCAGTTGTTCGCTGATGGCAACACTGGTCAGACCCCGCACCACCAGCTGGATCACCTGCCGTTCGCGCCCGGAAAGCGCCTCGATCGGCGTCGGCGCAGCGTCTTGCGTCATCACCTCGATGGCCAACTGCGCCACCTCGGGGCCCAGGTGCTTGCGGCCCGAGGAGACAGCTTCCACCGCCTTGAGCACTTCGCTGGCTGGGGAGCCCTTGAGCACGTAGCCCGAGGCACCCAGGCGCAAGGCCTCGGCCACATGGCGCGGCTGGGCCGACATGGTGAGCACGATGGTGCGCGCGGTGCTCTTGCGCTTGTGCAGCTGCTCCAGCACTTCAAAGCCCGAGCGCTGACCCAGGTTCAGGTCCAGCAGCACCACGCCGGGCGACAGGCGCAGCACTTCCGAGAGCGCCTGGGTCGGCTGGTCGGACTCGCCCACCACGAAATGCCCGGCGTCTTCGAGCACGGCCCGCAATCCATCACGCACCATGGCGTGGTCATCGATGAGGTAAATGTCGCTCATGGCGTTCTGTTGCTTGAAATCGAATCGAGGGGATGGGTTTCGTCGGTCTGATTCATCCAAACCAGCGCAACCACGGTGCCGCCCGATGGCGACCCCAGGACAGACAGGTGTCCGCCGATGGCCAGCGCACGCTCGCGCATGCCCACCATGCCCAGATGGCCTGGGCGGCCAAAAGTCAGGCTGTCGTTCAGGCCGATGCCGTCATCGCTCACCGACAGCTGCAACTTGCTGGCGTCACCGTCCAGCCGCAGTTCGATCGAACCGGCAGAGGCATGCAACAGCGCGTTGCCGGTGGCTTCACGCGCAATCATGAAAGCCGCGTACTCCACTTTCGGCGGCCAACGCACGCCCTCGGCGCCCGGACCCACCTCCAGCGTGAGCACCACCGACTCGGCCTCGATGGAACGCACACGCACCTCGTTGTCGAGAGCGGCCTGCAAGCCCAGTTCTTCCAGAAGCGGCGGGCGCAATTCGACCAGCGCCTAGCGCACCTCGTGCACGCTTTGCTCGACCAGCTGCCCGATCGAGCGCAAGCGCTCCTGCTCGCGGGGGGCGAGTTGTTCAACCGCTCGGCGGCTGAACACATCGAACGACAGCCGCGTGGCGCTCAACGTCTGCCCGAGCTTGTCGTGCAGCGTCTGGGCCAACCGTTGGGTGGTGTCCTTGTCCTGGTCAAGCAGTCGCTTTGCAAGATCGGAGAGTTCGGTGCGGTACTGGGCCAATGCCTGCTCGCTGCGCACGCGCTCGGTAACGTCGCGCAAGATGGCTGTGAGCATCTTTTTCCCGCGCACCGTGACCTGCGAGATGGAGGCCTCCAGCTCCAGCAATTGGCCGTCGGCGTGCAACCCGCGCACCTGGCCGGCGGCCATGGGCCGAGTGGTTGCCCGGGAATCGGCAAACCGCTGCATGTAACCCCGGTGGTGATGCCGGTCGCCTGAAGGCAACAGGATGTCCAGGTTCTGGCCGATCATGGACTCGGCCATGCGGCCAAAAATGCGCTCTGCAGCCGGGTTGAAAAGGCTGATGCAGCCTTCGGTATCCACGCTGATCACAGCGTCGCTGGCCGAATTGATGACGGCCGCGAACACCTCGCCCTGCTCGCGCTCTCGACGCTCTGCGGTGAGGTCTTGCACCTGCGCCATCACACCAAAGGAGCGGCCGTCCACCCCGACCACCTTGGTCAGGCGCCATATGCCCCAGATATCGCTGCCGTCGCGGCGCAGCATGTGGCCCGCGAACTCCCAGGGCCCGCGTCCAGCAACGACCTCGGCGCGTATTGCGTCGCGTTCCTGCCCACCCGAGGCACTGGGGAGGACATCGGTGACAGGGCGGCCATGGGCTTCGGCGGCTGTCCACCCAAACACACGCTCGCAGGACTGATTCCAGAACACCACGCGGAAGTCGTCGTCCACCAGATACACCGGGGCGGGCAGGTTCTGCAGCACGGCCAGAAGGCGGTTGGTGTCGTGCAGGACCTGCACCAGGAGCTCCTCGCCGCGCGACTGTCCCTCCGCTGGCCTGGGCATGCGGCGCAACTGCTCCGCAATCACCCGCAGGTAGGTGTCGGGCGTGTCGGTCGTCTGGGGGCCGAGCTGGTCGGCCACGGCATCCAGCATCTGGCTGTAGGGGCGCGCCAGCCGGCGCGACAGCCAGAATCCGATCGCACCCAGCACCAGCACCGTGGTGCCGCCCAGCGCCAGCACCGTTTGCTGCAGCGACGCCACCGGCTGCAGCACAGCGTCCAGCGGTTGGCTGGCCACCACTTGCCACCCCGGGCGCAGGTTGGAGTCCGCAGGGTCTACCACGCTTCGGGACAACAGGTGATGTCGGCCGTCGGTGCCCCGGTGGCGCAAGTGCTCGCCGGGGGCGGTCTTGAGCACATCGCGCCAGGCCTCGCTCATGCCCGGCTGCAAGGCCCCCAGCAGAACCCTGCCCTGCTCGTCGATCAGCGCCAGCTGCAACGAACGCCGGGCAACGGGTGGTCCCAGCACCTCGTCGCGGATGCGCTCGAAGTAGGCGGCATCCAGGTGGGACACGACAACCCCCTGAACCAACCCGTTTTCCCCCACCGCCGGCAGTGCAAGATCGGCCAGCTCGGCGGGCACCGGCAGATTGGCGCGCTGCAGCGGCTCGATGAGGGCGTTCGGTGGGTGAAAGCTGCCGAACCACAGTCCCCGGCCGCCGTTGAGGAACACAGGACGCTGAGCAATCGACACGCCCTCCAGCAAACCGTCCGTGCCCAGACGGACCACACCCTCAGCGTCGGTGAGACCGATCCAGACATAGCCTTCCGTCATGGACTTCAGCCTGTTCAGCTCCGAACTCAGCAGTTCACGCCTGAGGTTGGTGCCCGCGAGCAGGGCCAACAGCTCAAGCTCGCCGGCTCGGCGCGCCAGTGTTCGCTCAATGCGGTCGGCGTAGAGCCCGGACGTCTGGTCAACGCGGGATTCCGCCCGCCCCGTGAGCTCTTTGCCAACGATTCGATCGACCGAGATCAACAGCAGGAACAGCAACAAGACGGCCAGCAACGCAGGCAGCAGCGGCAGAAGCCAATGGACGGAACGCTGTCGTTGTCTGATGGCACCCATGTCGATGGGGACTCCCCGGAAGTAACGCTTTTTCTCGAAAGTTTTTTGACGAAACATCATGCCGCAAAAACCGTTGGGGGTATTTCAGGCGGGAGATGTCCAGCTTTCCCTACAAAAGTTTTTTCACCAACTGCCGATTCCACTGGAACGAAGCACACGTCATTGGAGGACTTCAACATGAACGCACGCCTTGCACCCCTTCCGCGGCCATCCCTCTCGGGTCCACGAAGAGCCATGCTCCTGCTGGGCTTGCTGGCTCTGGCCGGCATTGCCCAGCACGCCCGGGCACAGACCAGCACCTCGACCTTCTCCGTCACGGCCACGGTGCTGGCCAGCTGCACGGTGGTTGGCGGCGTTCCGCTGGCGTTCGGTGTGGTGACCCCCAGCGTGCAGCGCGACGGTACCGTCACCATCTCGGCCGTGTGCACGGTGGGCACACCGTACACGCTGGCGCTGGACGCCGGCACCGGCACCGGCGCCACCGTGGCCAGCCGGCGCATGACCAGCGGTGGCGACACGCTGGACTACTCCCTGTACCAGGACGCCTCCCGCACCACGCTCTGGGGCGACGGCACAGGTGGCACCAGCACCCGCAGCAGCACCGGTACCGGTTTGTCGCAATCCTTCACGGTCTATGGCCGGGTACCGTCCAGCGCTGCCGCAGCGGTGGGTTCGTACACCGACACCATCACCGTGACCGCCACCTACTGAGACTGCCATGCTCAACCGCATGCTCGGTCGAGTGTTGCTGGCGCTGGTGGCAAGCGCAGCGCTGCTGAGCGGCCATGCCGAGGCTTTCCAGGTCCGCCCGGTGCGCCTGGAGCTCGGCAGCCGGCAGCCGACCGGACAACTGGTGGTCTCCAACCCCACGGCGCGACCCTTGCTGATCCAGGCCGAGGCCTTCGACTGGTCGCAGACGCAGGACCGCGACGATCTACAGCCCAGCAGCGACCTCATCGTCAACCCGCCCATCTTCGAACTGGCGCCAGGCGCGCAGCAGGTGGTGCGCGTGGGACTGCGGCGCGCCGCGCAGGACGGCGTGGAGCGCCCACACCGCATCTGGCTCACGCAAGTGGCCACCACACCGGACGAGGGCGACACCGGCGTGCAGATGCTGCTGCGACTGAGCCTGCCCGTGTTCGTGGTCGGCATGGGCACCGCCGCTGCGCAAGCGCAATGGCAACACATGGGCGTGGACGGTGTGGTGGAGCTCGGCAACAGCGGTGCACGGCATGTGCACGTGCGCGAACTGCGGCTGGTCAGCGACGATGCAGCGCCCACGACACTGGGCCCCTGCTATGCCCTGCCCGGCGGGCGCTGCCGCTGGCCGCTTCCACCGGCCCTGCGCCACAAGACCTTGCGCCTCGAAGCCGACAGCAATGCCGGCACGCTGCGCAGCCAGATCGATGCCCTGGCTGCGCAATGAGCGACGGGTCATCCTGACCGCCGCACTGCTGATCGGGCCGGGCCAGGTGCTCGCCGCGCACCAGGTGCGCCTGCTCGACGTCTGGATCAACGGACAGTCGACCGATGCCAACGCCTTCATCGTCGAAGAGGACGGCCGCTTCTTCGCCTCGGCCCAGGCCATGGCCGCCTGGCGCCTCAAACCCGCCGATTCGGCGCGTGCCTTCGAGGGTGAGCCCCACCACAGCCTGCACCCCTGGCAGCCGCAGATGCGCACGAGCACGCAGCGTCTGGAACTCACCGCGGCTGCCAGCGCCTTCACCGGCCAGGTGGTCAACCTGGGTGACACCGCCAGCCAGCCGGTCGCACTCAGCCCATCCCGCCTGGGTTTGGCACTCGACTACACGCTCAACATGGACCGCGACCAGGGCAGCAGTCAGAGCAGCGCCTTTCTGGACTTGCGCGCCTTCGGTCTTTCGGCACAAGGCGGACTGCGTCACAGCGGTCTGTTGCAATTGGGCGACCAGCCCGGGTACGAACGCCGCTTTCGCCGGCTCGACACCGCATGGCAACACGCCAACCCCGACACCTTGTGGCGCACCACCGTGGGCGATGCCTTCAGCTGCGGCGGCGAGATCGCGCCCACATTGCGTTTTGCCGGTGTGCAGGCCCGTTCCGACTTCGGCATGCAGCCCGATCAGGTACACCACCCACTGCCCTCGGTGCAGGGCAGCGCCCAGGTGCCCAGCGGCATCGACCTGCTCATCAACGACCGCCCCGCCGGCAGCTTGGCCGTGGGCTCTGGCCCGTTTTCGCTCGAGACGCTGCCCACCCTCACGGGGGCGGGCGAAATACGCATCGTGCAGCGCGACCTGCAGGGCATCGAGCAGGTGCGCTTGGTGCCGTACTACACGAGCGCCCGCCTCCTGCGCCAGGGCCTGACCGACAGCTGCTTCGAAGCCGGCGTGCTGCGCCTCAACTACGGTCTGCCCAGCGACCGCTACGCCGGGCACTTTGCGGCCGCCTCGTTGCGCCACGGCTGGAGCAACACCCTGACCACCCTGGCCCGTGTAGAGAGCAGTGATCTGGTGCGCAGCCTGCGACTGGGCGGGCACTGGATCCCGTCGCAATGGGGCGTGCTCAGCGTGCAGGCCGCGCTCAGCCAGACCGAGGGCCTGGGAAACGGGCACAGCATGCGGCTGGCGCTGGAGCGCACCACGCGCGAGTTCCACTTGAGCGCCAGTCTGGAACAGGCAGGCGACAGCTTTCGCCAGCTCGACAGCAGCCGGGCGCCGTTGCGGCGCACCGCCCTGTTTGGCGGCTGGACCCTGGGCCAGACCAGCTGGTCGGCCGGTGCCATCTGGCAGACCAGCGCCGCTGGTCTGCACACCCGGGTGCTCACGGCGGCGGTGCAGCGGCGCATGGGCAACGACTGGCAGATGGGCCTCAGCGCCTTGCAGCGCGAACACCGTTGGAGCATGGCTCTGATGCTCACCCGCCAGCTCGACCGCGACACAACCACTGCAGTGCGCGCGCAAACCGACAGCGACAGCAGCCTGGCCTTGCAGGCGCAGCGCCACGAACCGTTGGCTGGTGGTCCGGGCTGGCGCTTGCAGGCCAGCAATGGCCAGCAGCGCGCCTTGGGCGCCTGGAGCTGGCTGGGCGAGGTCGGGAGAGTGGAATTGCAGGCGGCCCAGCTTGCCCAGTCCGGAAACACGGCCTTGCGCGCCACCGCCAGCGGCGGCCTCATCTGGCTGGGCGGCATGCCCGTGGCCGGGCGCGCCCTGGGCGAAGGCGTGGCCGCACAGATCGAAGTCGAAGGCATGGCCGGCGTGGGCATCCGGCTCAACCACCGCGACGTGGCCATCACGGACGCCCAGGGCCGCGCCTGGGTGCATGGCCTCCAGCCCTGGGAAGACAACGTGATCGGCATCTCGGCCGACGCCCTGCCCATGGACACGCTGCTGGCGTTCCCCGAAATGCGACTGCGCACGCGCTCCCAGTCGGTGGTGCAGGCGAAGTTTCCCGCCCGGCGCAGCCGCTCGGTGCTGCTGGCCGTTTTGCGCCCGACGGGTGAGCCCGTGGCAGCCGGCTCGCGCGCACGGCGCACCGACGACGCCCCGGGCAGCGGCGCGCCCTTCGCGCAGGGCGGCAAAGTGTTCCTGAACGACATCGAAGACCTCAACCGCATCCGCATCGACGGTCCGCAAGGTGTCTGTCACCTGCTGTTCAAAGCCCCCGACGCCGGCACCATTCAGCCCGAGATCGGCCCACTCACTTGCCAGGCGCACCCGTTGTGATGAAACACCTCGCACTCGCCAGCCTGATGCTGCTCGGTGCATTGGGCGGCCAGGATGCTCGCGCCAGCAGCTGCACCGTGGCCGTCACCCCACTGGCGTTTGGCGCGTACACCTCACCTGGCGGCGCCCGCGTGGACAGCTCGGCCAGCGTGGTGGTCAGCTGCACCCCCACCTATTTGCTGGGAGCCTGCAACACCGCGTACACGCTCTCCCTGTCCAGCGGCGTGGTCGGCACCCCCGGGGACCGGCAGATGGCCGCAGGTGCCGGGCGTCTGCGTTACGGGCTGTTCAGCGATCCGGCCCGCAGCACCCTCTGGGGCGACGGCGGCGCCAGTGGCGGCACAGTGGGTGGCAGCATCACCACCAGCCTTCTCAGCCTGCTGTGCCTGCCGGGCGTGCGCAACCACACGGTGTATGGCCGCCTGCCAGCCAACCAGAGCGTGCCTGCGGGCAGCTACCTGGATCAGGTCGTGCTGACCGTTACTTACTGACCTGCCGAATCCGCAGCAGCCCTCAGGAACCGAAGTGGCGCTTCACAAACCAGGCGGTGGCCCGGGGCAACTCCGACCAATACCAGTGGCTGCCTCTCCCGTGCGCCGGCCGTTGACCCTGTTCGTCAAAGCTCATCACCACCAGGTCGGGGCGCTCGCGCCGCAGACTTTCGCTCAACCAGCGGTCGCACGCGCGGTCCAGCCGTGCGTCGACGATGGCCAAGTGCGGGGCGCAACTGCGGGCGCGGTGCATCGCTTCATGGGGGTCGGGGGTCCAGTGAATGTGGGCCGTGTGCGGCCACCGGCTGGACAGGCCACGCACGCGTTGAAGGTATTCCCCCCGAGTGCAAACAAGCAGCACCTGCATGGGCAAGAAATCGGGTGACGGGACGGTGTTGGTGGCGACGGAGACGGTCATGGTGGATTGGTGGCGACACCGGTGCGCAACAACGCGCTTCGGGAATGCCTCCACTGTGGCGGACAAGTGGCCACGCGCCTGCCGGGAATGCTGGATCAACAGCGCCGGGAAGGCCCGCGTGGACGGGCCATGGTTCCCGCCTGATGCTTCATTAGCGATTCTGATGAATCACCCGAGTTATGGACTGGGGTCTTAAAATACGGGTTAACCCTAGTGAGCCCCTATGTTGAAGTTTTTCCAAAGTTGTTTCCAGACGCCCCGTTTCCCGGTGGGCGTTCGCGTCAACCGCCTGCACCAAGGCAGCCTGGACCGCACCGACGGCCGGGTCGTGGCCCAGACCTCTGAAGGCGTGCTGGTCGAGTGGCCCCGCAATGGCAGTGGCTGGGAGCGCCCCCAGGCGCTGTGCCAGCAAGGATGAGACCCCGACGGCCCAAAGCAAAACGCCAGCTTTCGCTGGCGTTTTTCGTTCCATCGAGCGCACTCAGGTGCGCACGCGCCCGTCTCCGGTGAGCATGGACAGCTCGGCGTAGCGCGATGCCACGTGGTTGGTCGGGCTCAGCGACACCGAATAACCTCCGATCGAGGTGGTGCCGATCGACTCCAGCCCGTTGATGAGACTGTCGCGCGTGATGCGTGAACCTGCGCGGCGCAGGCCCTCGGTGAACAGCCTCGCGGCCAGGAATCCTTCCATGCTGGAGAAGTTGGCCTGCACCTTGTTGCCACCCTTGCCGATGGCTTCCTGGAACTCGCGTGAAATCGGCTTGGAAGCCGCGTAAGGCGTGGGCATGACTTGCGACACCACCACACCGGCACCGTCCTTGCCCAGCTCGTCGGCCAGGGCCTGTGTGCCCACGAAAGACACGTTGTAGAAGGTGCCTCCGTAGCCCGCCGCCTTGGCCGCGCGAATATAGGCCGCGCAAGACTTGTAGGCGCTGATCTGCACCACCGCGTCGGGCTTGGCTGCGTTGATGGTGGCCACCGCCTGCGCCACGTCCACCGAATTGCGCTCCACGGTGGCGGTCGCCACCGGCTCAAGGTTGCGCGATTTGAGCGCCAGCACCGTGCCGTCGAGGCCGGCCTTGCCGTAAGCGTCGTTCTGGTGGAACACCGCGATCTTCTTCAGGCCCAGGTTGGTGAGCTGGCGCACGATGAGTTCGGTCTCGTCGTTGTACGAGGCGCGCAGATGGAAGGCGAGCCTGTTGAACGGCTGGCGCAGCCCCATGGCACCGGTGAACGGTGCGAAGAAAGGCACCTCGGACTTGAAAGCCAGCGGCAGCGCGGCCACGCTGGTGGGCGTGCCGATGTAGCCGAACAGGGAGAACACGTCGGCCGCAATCAGCTTGTTGGTGTTCTCGGCACAGCGGTCGGGCTCGTAGCCGTCGTCGAGCTGCAAGATCTCGACGCGCTGGTTGTTCACGCCACCCTGGGCGTTGAGCTGGTCAAAAAACAGCTTGGCGCCCGCGTGGAACTGGATACCCAGTTGCGCGGCGGCACCGGTGAACGCCGCCGACTGGCCCAGCAAGATGCGGTTGCCCGACTGCGCGCGCAAGCTCGGGGCGCCGAGTGCGGCCACGCCTGCAACGAAGCCGCTGAAACGGCGGCGAGAGATGCCGGAGGCAGGGTTGGATTTCATGGGTGAACGACTCCGGGAGGGGCATGCGGAGGCAAGCGCTGCGTGCACTGCCTCCGAGGGTGTTGCAAGAATTTGTATCGCTCGATGCTACCCACCCGGGTACCGTAAGCCAGCGCACTTGGTCCACCCAGTCAACCGCTCATCGGGCTGTGCAAAGCCCCGCACCACGCCAGTGCCTGATCGTCAGTCGTCGAGCCGCAGGTTCGGGAAATCGCTCTCCAGAAACTCTCCCGGACCCCGCGCGCCGGCCGCCTGCCGTTCCACCTCTTGCGCGCGAAGCTGAACGCGGCGGATCTTGCCCGAGATGGTCTTGGGCAGTTCGCTCACGAACTCGATACGACGCACCCGCTTGTAGGGCGCGAGCTGCTGCCGCGCGAACGCGAAAATCGCTTCCGCCAGCGCCGGGCCGGACGTGAAGCCGGGCGCGAGCAGCAGGTAGGCCTTGGGCACGGCGGTGCGCACCGGATCCGGGCACGGCACCACAGCCACCTCCACCACCGCCTCGTGTTCGATGAGCGCGCTCTCCAGCTCGAACGGACTGATGCGGTATCCCGAGGCCTTGAACACATCATCGGCGCGGCCCACAAAGGTGAGGTAGCCGTCGGCGTCGCGCGCGGCCGTGTCACCTGTGTGGTAGTGGCCGCCACGCATCACTTCCGCGTTTTTCTCGGGCGCGTCGAGGTAACCCACCATCAGGCCGAGCGGGCGTTCGCGCAGGTCGATGCAGACTTCGCCCTCGTCGGCCTCATGGCCGTCGGCGTCGAGCAGCGTGATCTTGTAGCCGGGCAAGGGCAGGCCCATGGAGCCGGGCTTCAATGGCAATCCTGGCGCGTTGCCCACCTGCGCCGTGGTCTCGGTCTGGCCGTAACCGTCGCGCAGCGTGAGGGCCCAGGCCTTGCGGATCTGCTCGATGATCTCCGGGTTCAGCGGTTCGCCCGCACCGATCACCTCGCGCAAAGCGAGCCGTCCTTGCCACGCGGCCAGGTCTTCCTGGATCAGCATGCGCCACACCGTGGGCGGCGCGCACAGGCTGGTCACACGGCAGCGCTCCAGCACGGTCAGCAAGCCTTGGGCACTGAAGCGCGGCGTGTTGTGGATGAAGACGCAGGCGCCGGCATTCCACGGCGCGAAGAAACAGCTCCAGGCGTGTTTGGCCCAGCCAGGCGATGAAATGTTGAGGTGCACGTCACCCGCGCGCAGACCGAGCCAGTACATTGTGGAGAGGTGGCCCACCGGGTAACTCTGGTGGGTGTGCAGCACCAGCTTGGGCTGCGAGGTCGTGCCCGAGGTGAAGTACAGCAGCATCGGGTCGGCGGCGCGCGTGCTCCCCTGCGGATCGAACTCGACCGGGTGCGTGCGCGACTCGTCGAAGTTCACCCAGCCCGGCTGGGCAGCGCCAACGCAGATGCGCGAGAACGACGCGGTGATGGCCTCGAACTTGGGCACCTGCACAGCGCCCACCACCACGTGCTTCACCGCACCGCGTTCGATGCGGTCGCGCAGATCGTCCGGCGTGAGCAGCGAGGTGGCCGGAATCAACACCGCACCCAGCTTGATGGCCGCCAGCATGGTGTCCCACAACGCCGGCTCGTTGCCCAGCACCATGAGCACCCGGTCGCCGCGCTGCACGCCCTGCGCACGCAGGAAGTTGGCCACCTGGCTGGAGCGCGCCGAGAGTTGCGCAAACGAAAACCGCTCCTCGGTGCCATCGGCATCCACGATCCACAGCGCGGTAGCGTCATTGCCGCGGGCCATGGCGTCGAAATGGTCAAGCGCCCAGTTGAAGTCGGTGAGTTGCGGCCAACGGAATTGCGCACTCGCGCTGGCGGGGTCTCCACGCAGGCTCAGCAACTGGTTGCGCGCCTGCAGAAAAGCCAGGGTGGAGGAAGTGGGTGCCATGGTCTTGATGTCTCGGTGTTGTGAGGGCTGGTGGATCGTAGACGCCGCACAGGCGCGACAGTCGCTCAGTAGTTTCCCTAGGCCGGATTGCGCCACGCCGGTACACATTCGCCCAGACACCCAAGATGCCAAACCCGTCCAAGCCTCTCGTCACCCACGGCCACGCGCCGCCACCACGCGCGGCCGGCCTGTTTTTTGCCACGCCCGAGCAGCGTGTGGCGCTGGCGCGCGAGATGTTCTTCAGTGAGGGCCAGCGTCCCTCTGGGCTGGTGCCCGAGCTGGTCATCCAGTCCTGGATGCGCTGCACGGTGGCCAACCGCCGGCCCAGCGAGCCACTCGACCTGGAGCCGGTCACCAAGGCGCGCATGGCCCGCGCGCTGGCGCGAAACCACCTCCTGCTGCAAGCCGCCAGCCACGACCTGCAGCAGCTCGACGCCGCACTGGCCGGCACACCGTGCAAGGCCTTGCTGACCGGGCCCGACGGCGTGCTGATCCAGGTCACGCCCACCGCGCGCGGCGAGGGTCGGCTCATGCCACACGTGGCGCGGGTGGGCGTGAACCTCAACGAATCGCACATCGGCACCACCGCGCCCAGCGTGGTGGCCCGCACCGGTGAGGCCTGCGTGGTGCGCGGCGCCGAGCACTTCTTCACCGGCGTCTCGGTGATGCAGTGTGCTGCCGCACCGATCCGCAATGCACGAGGCGATCTGGCCGGTGTGCTCGATCTCTCCACCGAGGGTGAGGCGTTCCGCTTCGACGCCGCAGCCATGGTGCGGCTCTACGCCACCGCCATCGAAAACCGCCTGTTCGAGGCGCAATCGGCGACGCTGCTCTTGTTGCGTTTTCAGTCCAGCCCGGCGCTGCTGCACACGCCACTGGAGGGCCTGGCGGCGGTGGACGGAGCGGGCCGCGTGGTCTGGCTCAACCAGACCGGAGCCAGCCTGCTCGGGACCGAACGTGTGCCCGCCCGGCACACCGATGCCGAGATGCTGTTCGGCGTGGACCTCGAGGCTTTGCTGGCCCTGTCGCATCGCGGCCAGGCCCAACCACGCCAATGCCCGAACGGTCTGACGCTGTGGATCCGTGCACACGCCCAGGCACCGCGCGCGGGCGCTCTCGAACAACCGCCGGCGCCCGAACCACGAGCGGCCGTGCCTTCCGATGTACCCGCCACACCGACCCTGCAACACGCCAGCCGCGCGCTGATCGAAGCCACGCTGGCGGCCTGCGAGGGCAATGTCTCGCGCGCTGCTCGCCAGCTGGGCGTGTCGCGCGGTTTGCTGTACCGCCGGCTGGGCGAGTTGCGCACCGGCCACTGAAACTGTTCCACGTCAGAACAGTTTTCCGGGTGGGAAAACCCGAGGTGGTGAGCGGCAGAAAAACGGTTGACGATGTGAAAGTCCACGCACAGCGACAGACGACCCACGACCACAACACTGGAGACAACGACATGAACCTGAGACGCCAGATCATGAGCGGTTTGATGATGGCCTCCCTGATGGGCGGCGCGCAGGCCCAAAGCCTGGTCGACCTGAAGAACGACAACCTCACACCCGGCGACGTGCTGACCTATGGCATGGGCTACAACAACCAGCGCTACAGCCCGCTCAAGCAGATCAACACCGGCAACGCCGACAAGCTGCGTCCAGCCTGGGCCTACAGCCTGAACAACCCGCAGGGCCAGGAGTCCCAGCCCATCGTGCATGACGGGGTGATGTACATCACCACGCACAACACCACCGTGGCGCTCAACCCGCTCACCGGCAAGCAGATCTGGAAACAGGAGATCGAGCTGCCGCAGGACGTCTTCAAGATGGCCTGCTGCGGCATCCTGAACCGCGGCGCCGCGATCTTCGACGGCAAGCTCTACCGCAGCACGCTGGACGCCCACGTGATCGCGCTTGACCTCAAGACCGGCAAACAGCTCTGGAAGAGCAAGGCCGCCGATTACCTCGACGGTCAGGCCATGACCAGCGCCCCGCTGATCGCCAACGGCGTGGTGCTGACCGGCATCGCCGGCGGCGAGTACGGTACGCGCGGCTTCATCGACGCGTGGGACCCGGCCACCGGCAAGAAGCTGTGGCGCTTCTTCACCACCGCTGCGCCCGGCGAAAAGGGTGGCGACACCTGGCCCGGCGACACCCACCTCAAGGGCGGCGCACCCACCTGGCTGACCGGTGCCTACGACCCCGAGCTCGACCTCGTGTACTGGGGCACAGGCAACGGCGGCCCGTGGAACCCCAACGCCCGCACTGGCGACAACCTCTACATCAACACCGTGCTGGCCATCCGGCCCAAGACCGGTGAGCTGGTGTGGCATTACCAGTTTTCTCCCAACGATCC
>JANPKR010000302.1:0-2015 GCA_031426175.1 Hydrogenophaga sp.
CGCCCGCCCTGGTCGCAGGGCGTCTGGCTGTCGCCGGTACCGGGCAACTGGCGCTGCAACCGCAAGCGGGTGAGTTCGTTTTCGGCGCAGATCTGTGCCAGCCACTGATCACTCTGCCGCGAGGCTGCCCGGGTGAGGGCGCCGGTGGCCTGCAGGCCAGCGGCCAGGGTGATGGCGATCACCGCGAGCGCCACCAGCACCTCGATCAGGGTGAAGCCTCGCGGGCACCTCATGGCGTTGCGGGCACCACGGCAAACGGCGAAATGCCGTCGGTGGCCAGGGTCAGGCGGCGCTCGCCTTGCTGCAACACCAGGCGCTGCGCGGCAATCAGGGGCTCGGGGCCGAGCACCAGCGTCAAGGCGCCCGGGGGCTGGATCACCTGGGCCAGCGTGTCCGCGCTGAGCCAGGAGCGCGGCCCGATCAGGCTGTCGCCGGCGTTGGCGCTGCTGCGCAGGGGCGGCAGCCCGACGAATTCAAACCCCTGCGGCAAGCTGCGCCACACCACCGGCAGGCCGCTGGTGCGCGACTGCGCTCGGGCCGATTCGATCAGCGCAGACAGGCGCAGGGCTTCACGCTCCAGCCGGGTCGACCCGTCATCGCGCAAGGACAGCGTCACCCCGGCGGTGGCCAGCGCCACGAGCGCCACCACCACCATGAGTTCGATCAGGGTGAAGCCGCGTGAGCGCTGCATGGGGGCACCGTCACCATCACTGCCAGCTGCCTACGTCTGCATCTCGGTTTTCGCCGCCAGGTTGACCGTCGGCGCCCAAGGAAAGGACATCCACCTCACCCTTGAGCCCGGGGTTGAGGTACTGGTAAGGCCGGCTCCAGGGATCGGCCGGCAGCTTGTCGAGGTAGGGGCGCCAGTTGGGCGGGACCGGGCCGTTGGTGGGCTTGGCCACCAGGGCATTGAGCCCCTGCTCGCCGGTGGGGTAGCGCTGGTTGTCCAGGCGGTAGAGCTTGAGTGCCTGCATCAAGTTGTTGACGTCTGTCTTGGCCGCCGTCACCCGTGCGTCGTCGGCGCGGTCGAGCACATTGGGCACGATCAGTGCGGCCAGCACGCCGATGATGACCAGCACCACCATGAGTTCGATCAGTGTGAAACCGCGCCGCAAGGAACGCCGGGGCTGCCAACGCTGTGGCGCGCGCTCGCGCGGCTGGGTGCTGAGGTGTCTCAATTCGAACTCCCGAACGCTGGTGGGGTGACAAGGCCTGAAAACCGGGTGCACAGGCCTGTTGGCCGGGCTTGTGCACAGGGGCTTGTCGATCATAATCCGCAGCATGAAGAAGGCACCTGCGTTCGGTCACTCCGGATTCCTGATGGAAAGTCCGGCGGCGCTGCAAAGCGTCAGCCGCCGCGGACCCGCCGTGGTCGCGGGTTTGCTGTGGCTGGCGGCGGGGCTCAGCGCGGGCTACTGGGTGTTGCAAGCCTTGGGGCGCTCTCCCGTCACGCCCCTGGCGGTGGCGCCGCCCTCGGCCATTCAGGTCGACACGGTCGCCGTGGCTCGGGTGCTGGGCGCGCAACCGCAGGCTGCTGCCACCGCCGCTGCGCCGGTGGCCACCGGCACGCAGTACAACCTTTTGGGGGTGGTGGCCGCCAGCGCAGCCGGGGGCGCCGCGTTGATCGCCGTCAACGGCCAGCCGCCGCGCCCGTACCGGGTGGGCGCCTCGCTCGAAGGTGGGCTGGTGCTGCAAGCGGTGTCGCGCCGCTCGGCACGTCTGGGTCTTTCCATGGCGGGTCCCACCACAGTCGAACTGGCTTTGCCCGCGAACCCGGGCGCACCCTCCTGAAGCAGGGTGCCCGCGGGTGAGTGCCCGCCAGCCGCGAAGGGCTGTTTCGCCTACCGTTCCAGCAGACTCTGCGCAGCCAGCAACATCGGCCAGGCCAGCAAGGCGCCCGTGCCCTGGCCCACCCGCAGCCCCATGTCGAGCAAAGGCTGTGTCTGCATGTGGATCAGCAGCAAGCGGTGCCCGGCGTCGGCAGCGCGGTGCGTGAACACCAAATAGTCCACCAC
>JANPKR010000303.1:0-5411 GCA_031426175.1 Hydrogenophaga sp.
TTGCTTCAGCCAGGCGGTGTAGGCGGCGCGGTCGTAACCCGCTGTGCGGCTGCCGTCCACCAGCGTGGAATCGCCGGGGGCATTCTTGTTGGGGTGCAGCGCCTGCAACGGGTTGACCAGCACACAGGCCACATCGCGCCGCGTGCGCAGCACCTGCAGGCTCTTCTCGCTCATGTCCTGCAAGGTGTAGGTCTCGCGCGGGGGCATCGGGTTGCCCGGGCCGGGCTGCACGTCTTCCCACCAGCCGTGGTACGCGCCGCAAAAGCGCACCAGGTGCTTGCGCCCCGTGTGGTAGCGCGCCAGGCGCACGGCCTGCATCACCGCTTCGGTGCCCGACATGTGGAAAGAGACCTGCTCGTGTCCCGAGATGGTCTGCAGCTTTGCAACAACGTCGGCCACACAAGGGTGGTAGGCACCAAGCACCGGGCCCAGCGTCTGGCCGATCTCTGCGCCCTCGGCCATGCAGGCTTTGTAGAAGTCCACGCCGAACACGTTCACGCCGTAGGAGCCAGTGAGGTCGATGAAAGTGTTGCCGTCCAGATCGGTGAGGTGCACGCCTTCGGCCGATTGCATGAAGGCGCCCACCTTCAGCCGTGCGCGCACCAGCGGACTGAACTGGAAGGGCACCCGGTAGGCGCCAGTGAACTGCAGATCGGCAAGGCCTTCGCGCGCCTGCGCGGTGAGCGCAAGCGTCTTGCTGTAGCGCTCGGAGAAACCTGCGCAGAGCCGATCGAAGGCCGCACGGCGCTGCGCCACCACGTCGGCGGGCGCACCGTCGCAGTCAAAGAACCGGGTCTCGTCATAGGCGTAGCCCGGCAGCCACTTCGCCAGCCGCTTGGCCATCTTCGAGTGGCCCGCGAGCGAGCGGTGTTTGGCGCGCGAGAGTTCGAGCCGCTGCTTGAGCAGCGGCAAGGCCAGGGCCAGCGAGCCCAGCGGCAGAGCGTAGGAAAGGTAAGACATGCAGCGACAAGCTCCAGGGCGGTTGGTGTGTGTCTTTTGTAGGGCGTCCACATGACGAAGCCATGAAACCCAGATGAAACACCAGAACATCCTGCAGCGCCTGGCGCTCAACGAAGACCTCAACTTCCTGCTCACCAACCGTGTGCCTCGCGCAGCGCTCACGCGCTTCATGGGCTGGTTCAGCCGCATCCGCCATCCCTGGGTGCGCCGGGCCTCCATGGCGGTCTGGCGCACTTTCACCGACATCGACCTGAGCGAGGCAAAGAAGAGCTCATTCGACAGCCTGCACGACTGCTTTGTGCGCGAACTCAAACCCGGCGCGCGCCCCCTGGACACACGCGAACACGTGCTGGTGAGCCCCTGCGACGCCATCGTGGGTGCCTGCGGGCGCATTGGTGACGACCCTGCCGCGCAGGTGTTCCAGGCCAAGGGCTTCCCCTACCCGCTCACCGACCTGCTGGGCACGGACGCTCGCGGCCTGGCCACCATCAACACGCTGCGTGGCGGCAGCTACGTGACGCTGCGCCTGACCTCCAGCATGTACCACCGCTTCCACGCACCGGCTGCGCTCACCCTGGACCATGTGACCTACATCAGTGGCGACACCTGGAACGTGAATCCCATCGCACTCAAGCGCATCGAGCGTCTGTTCTGCAAGAACGAGCGCGCCGTGCTGCACACCCGCCTGGCCGACGGCACCCCGCTGCTGATCGTGCCGGTGGCCGCCATCCTGGTGGCCAGCATGCGGCTGCGGGCGGTGGATGTGGCGCTCAACGTCCGATACCGTGGACCCAACGAACTGCCCTGCCACGCGGCGTATGAAAAGGGCGAGGAAATGGGTTGGTTCGAGCACGGTTCCACCATCCTGTTGTTCGCACCGCGCGGCATCAAGCTGCATGACGGCGTGATGACAGGCCAGCACATCCGCATGGGCGATGCCTTGCTTGACAACCCCCGTGGGTTGTCACAGAAACGTCATCCAGCTTGCACATCATCGACAAAGTCAACCCCTACAAGGACGAGCCCATGACCACAAACAACCCACGCCTGAACGCCCACTTCAACGACGAAGACTCCAACACGACCAACAACCCCACGTTCGACAGCGTCCTGGGTGCACGCTTGAGCCGCCGCAGCCTGCTTGGCGGTGCGGGTGTGGCCGCGCTGGGCGGCACGGCCTTGACCGGCTGCGCCACCAGCGGCCCGGTGGCCCCGGTGAGCGCCCTCGGCTTCAAGCCTGTGGCCAAGACCATGGCGGACCAGGTGACCGTGCCCGAGGGCTACACCGCGCGCGTCATCTATGCGCTGGGCGACCCGCTGAGCGCCTCCACGCCGGCCTTCAAGAACGACGGCACCGACGCCGAGTTCGGCAACCGCGCCGGCGACCACCACGACGGCATTGAATGGTTCGGTCTGGACGCATCGGGCAAGCCGTCGGACAGCTTCAACTCGCGTGGCCTGCTGGCCATGAACCATGAAGCCACCACCGACGAGAAGCTCAGCTCCTTCTTCATCCACACCAACGGCGGCACCTCGGTGCTGCCCCGTCCGGCGGCCGAGATCGACAAGGAACTCATGATCCACGGCCTGTCGGTGGTGGAAGTGCAGACCGACGGCAAGGCCTGGAATGCCAAGCTCGCCTCGGGATTCAACCGCCGCGTAACGACCATGACGCCCGTGACCATCCATGGGCCGGCGCGCGGCAGCGAACACCTGGTGACCAAGTACAGCCCCGACGGCACCCAGGCGCGCGGCACGCTCAACAACTGCGGCACCGGCCGCACGCCCTGGGGCACCTTCATCTCGGGTGAAGAAAACTGGTTCGGCTACTTCTTCCGCGACGCAAAAGACGACGACGCGCGCAAAAAAGACAAGCAGGTGCAAGCCCTCAACCGCTACGGTCGCAGGGCGGGCGCCGCCAGCCGCCACGGATGGGAAAGTGGTGGCGCCGCCGACACCTACGCACGCTGGAACAACAGCGCCGTGGGCGCCAGCCCCAAGGACGACTTCCGCAACGAGATGAACACCTTCGGCTACATCGTCGAACTCGACCCCTACGACAAGACCACCACCCTGCGCAAGCGCACGGCGCTGGGCCGCATGGGTCACGAGAACGCCACCTTCGCGCGCGTGGTCGCTGGCCAGCCGGTGGTGGCCTACATGGGTGATGACGCACGGGGCGAGTACATCTACAAGTTTGTATCCAGCGCTGTGTGGGACCCGGCCGATGCACAGCCCGCCAACCGCCTCGCCGCGGGCGACAAGTACCTCGACAAGGGCACGCTGTTTGCCGCGCGCTTCAAGGGCGACGGCACCGGTGAGTGGCTGGAACTGTCGATGAACAACCCGGTGATCGCCGGCAGCTCGTACTTCGAGTTCAAGAACGATGCCGATGTGGCCGTGTTCACCCGCCTGGCCGCTGACGCGGTGGGCGCCACCCGCATGGACCGCCCCGAGTGGGCCGGCGTGAACCCTAAAAACGGCGAGGTCTACATCACGTTGACCAACAACAGCGCACGCACATTGGCCACCGTGGACAGCGCCAACCCACGCGTCTACACCGACCTGAAGGCCGGCAAGGAACAGGCCGGCAACGTGAATGGTCACATCGTTCGCATGTCGCAAAAGAACCCGGCCGACGCCGCGTTCCAGTGGGACATCTACCTCTTCGCGTCCGAGGCCGGCGCCGACAAGGCCACGGTCAACCTCTCCAGCCTCACCGACGACAACGACCTGTCCTCGCCCGACGGTCTGGTCTTCAGCAAAGCCACAGGCGTGTGCTGGATCCAGACCGACGACGGAGCCTACACCGACAAGACCAACTGCATGCTGCTCGCAGCCATGCCCGGTCAGCGCGGCGACGGTGGAAGCAAGACATTGACCCACGGCAGCAAGCAGGTCACCACCCACGTGGGCAAACCGCAGACCGCCGCCACACTCAAACGCTTCCTGGTAGGCCCCAAGGGTGCAGAGATCACCGGCATCACCGAAACCCCGGACGGCCGCGCGATTTTTGTGAACATCCAGCACGCCGGTGAAAACACGAAGATGGCGGATGTGAACGACCCGTCGAAGTTCGAGAGCCAGTGGCCTGCCAACGCGGGCTACGGCGCAGGGAAACGCCCGCGCTCCGCGACCATCGTCATCACGAAAAACGATGGCGGTGTGATCGGTACCTGATCGATCAGACTATCGGGGTGAGCTTCGCGACGCTGAGCGCGAGCCACTTCGTTCCATGGCGGCTGAAGTTCACCTGGGCGCGGGCGTCATCGCCAGCGCCTTCAATGGACAGCACCTTGCCCTCGCCGAACTTGTTGTGAAACACGGCCATGCCGGCCTTGATGTCGATGCCGCGGTCGGGCTCAGGGGCGTTCTGGCCCAGACCTTTGGGGTCGCCCTTGTCGTTGAAGCCGGGTGACCACGACGGCTGCAGCGCCGGCGGCGCGCCGAAACTTCGCCGCCCGTTCTGCCACTGGCCACCACCACCGCCCGCGCCGCCCGGCGCGCCCCACGCGGGCTGCTGTGGCGTGAGCCACTTCAGGCAGGCCTCGGGCAGCTCGTCGAAGAAGCGGCTCTTCATGTTGTAGCGTGTCTGGCCGTGCAGCATGCGCGTCTGCGAGTGGCTCAGGTACAGCCGCTTGCGGGCGCGGGTGATCGCCACGTACATCAGGCGGCGTTCTTCTTCCAGCCCGTCGCGGTCGCTCATGGAGTTCTCGTGCGGGAACAGGCCCTCTTCCATGCCGGTGATGAACACCACGTCGAACTCCAGCCCCTTGGCCGCGTGCACCGTCATGAGCTGTACCGCGTCCTGCCCGGCCTGCGCCTGGTTGTCTCCGGACTCCAGCGCAGCATGGGTTAGGAAGGCCGCGAGCGGACTCATGGTCTCGCCGGTGTCGGCATCGGGCGCCAGCGGTTCGTCCAGCACCGGCAGGGAGGCATCAATCCCCTGACTCACCGGGCTCTGCGTCAACGCCGATCCGTCTGCCGTGCGCGCCACCGCATCACGCCCAAAGCCCTCGATACCCACAAAGCTCTTGGCCGCGCTCACCAGTTCTTCCAGGTTCTCCACCCGGTCCTGCCCCTCGCGCTCGGCGCGGTAGTGCTCCACCAGGCCGCTGTGGTCGAGCACCAGCTCGATGATCTCGGCCAGCGTCATGCCCTCGGACCTTTCGCGCAGCACATCGAGCTTGGCCACAAACGCGCCGATGGCCGCGCCCGCGCGCCCGGTCACCGCGCTCACCGCGTCGTGCAGCGAACAGCCCGAGACACGCGCCACGTCCTGCAGTTGCTCGATGCTGCGCGCGCCAATACCGCGCGGCGGAAAGTTCACCACGCGCAGGAAGCTGGTGTCGTCATTGGCGTTCTCCAGCAGGCGCAGATACGCCAGCGCATGTTTGATCTCGGCGCGCTCGAAGAAGCGCAGGCCACCGTAAACGCGGTAAGGCATGGCG
>JANPKR010000304.1:0-5641 GCA_031426175.1 Hydrogenophaga sp.
GGCATCGAGTGCCCAGGCAAAGTTGGCGAAGGTGTGCATCACGCCTTTGGGCATGCCGGTGGTGCCCGAGGTGTAGATGAGTGTGGCGAGATCGTCGCCATCGCGCACTGGCGCGCCCTGCAGGGGCTGGCTGCGTTTGCAGATGGCGTCCCAGCCCTCGAAGTTTTTCACCGCGTCGGGCGGCGAGAGCGCGTAGCTCATGCAGGGCAGGTCGTTGGGCACCCCAGGCTTCATGCCTTCCCAGCCGTCGAGCTTGCCCACGAAGAGGGCCTTGGCCTCGCTGTGCGCCAGGATCTGGCGGATGGTCTCGGGTGCCAGCGTGGGGTACAGCGGCACCGACACATAGCCTGCCATCCAGATGGCCAGATCGCTCATCATCCACCAGGCGCAGTTCTTGGAGAGGATGGCGACCTTGGAGCCGGGCTCCCAGCCGTGAGACTGCAGGTGGGTGGCCATGCGGCGTACCTGATCGGCCACCTGGGCCCAGGTGAACTCCTGCACTGCACCGTTGCCCATGGGTTGGGTGAGGGCCACGCGCGTGGGGGAGGTCTTTTCCCAGTGGTACAGGCGCTGCAATGCCAGCAGGTCTGGCGCGATCTTGGTCATGAAGAATGTCTCCGTTGTGGGTATGTCCGGCGAATCTACCAAGGCTCCTGCCATGTGTTTAGAGGGTTTCACCTGCAAGCCAAAGCGAGGCTCACGCGGTGAAGCGCACCGAAAGGCTGGCCAGAGGCGAGGTGAAGCGGGCTGACCAGAGTTCGCCGGACCCCACGGGCCAGGCATCCGTCCAGGTGCCTGTGGTGATCACGTCGCCGGCCAGCAGATCGGGCGCACCCGGGCAGGCGCGCAAGGTTTGCGTGAAGTGGAGCAGCGCACTCAGCGGGCCATCCAGCACGTTCGAACCCCGTCCTTGCTCCACGGCTTCACCGTTCCTGAGCAGGCTCACCCGGGCCTGGGCGAGCAAGGCGTCGAGCGCGTCGGCGCTGCTGGCCAGTTCGAGCACGCGCGTGCGGCGGCCCACCAGCAGCCGCGCGTGCAAGCCGCCGTCGGCCACGGTGTCCGGGGGCACAAATTTCCAGTCCGGCAGGTGCGACTGCACCACCTCGAAGCCGGGCGCCACCCAGTCCAGGGCGGCAAACAGATCGTCGAGCGTGGCGTCGGGTGCGGGCGTGGCCTTCATCCCGAACACCACCTCGGGCTCCAGCCGCGGCTGGCAGGTTCGGGCCAGCGACACGCTGCCTTCGTCCTCGCACAACGTGAGCGTGCTGTCCCACACGCTGCCCCAGATGGGCGCGAACACGTTGTAGCGCGGCCAGATCGAGCGGTTGGTGAAACCCACCTTGTAGCCTCGTGGCTGTTCGCCGCGTGCGATGCGCAGTTGCCGCACCGCCAACGCTTGCGCATAGGCGGCGTCCAGCGACAGGCCGCATGGCGCTGGCCAAAGGCGGCCCTGGTCAAAGTGATTCAGCAGTGCGTCGGGTGTCATGGGCATGGTTTTGAATGAAGGGCTTTCATCATAGGCAGCCGGTATGCTGCGGGTCATGACCTCACACACGCTTGAAACCCTCGAACTCATCACCGGCGGCAACCCCGCAGCCAGGCCTGTGGCGAGCATCGTCGTGCTGCATGGCCTGGGCGCCGACGGCAACGATTTTGTACCGATTGCACAGGAGCTGGACCTGGATGCCGTCGGCCCGGTGCGTTTCGTGTTCCCCACCGCGCCAGTGCGCCCCGTCACCCTCAACGGCGGATACGAAATGCGCGCGTGGTACGACATCCACCCGCCCATTGGCCAGTCGCGCCGGGAGGACGAAGCCGGTCTGCGCGAGTCCTGCGCGCTGGTGCAGGGCTTGCTGGACCGCGAGGTCGCGCGCGGCGTGCCCTCATCGCGCACTGTGCTCATGGGGTTTTCTCAGGGCTGCGCCATGACGCTCATGGCGGGCCTGCGTGCGCCGCAGCGCCTGGCAGGCCTGGTGGGGCTTTCGGGGTATTTGCCGCTGGCGGCCAGCACCGCCGCAGAGCGCACCGAGGCGAACCGCAACGTGCCCATCTTCCTGGCGCACGGCACGCACGATCCGGTGGTGGTTGTTCAGCGCGGCGCCGAATCGCGCGATGCGCTGCAGGCGCTGGGCTACCCGGTGGATTGGCACGCCTACCCGACGGAGCATTCCGTCTGTGCGCAAGAGGTGGCCGACCTCAACGCCTGGCTGGTGCGCCTGCTCGCGGCGGCCTGATGTCTGGTCTTGCTGGTTTCTTCAGGAGCCGCTGGCGCAGTGAGGTGCCGATGCGCGTGCTGTTCTGGCGCGACCTCGTGCTGGTCGGATCCTTCATCAATCTGTTCGCCACGGTTGTGGCGCTGGCCATTGCAGCATCCGATGGCGCCATGGAGCTGGCGGCCGGGGTGCACTTTGCGCCATTGCCTTACAACGTCTTTCTGGTGGTTTCGGTATGGCGCTTGTCCGGCAGCGGCGTCTACCGCGGGGCTTCGCTGGCCTGGCTGGTGTGCGTCACGCTGGTGTGAACGCGAATGCTCTTGCTGCGAGCCCGAAGCCATGCACTGAGGTTGCGGCCATAGAGGATCAGGGCCAGCGCCAGCAGGATCAGCGGCATGGCCACGAACACCCAGCCGGTGAGTTGTTCGCCGCCGAGCATCACGCCCACGCCCAGCGCCACCACCGGATTCACGAACGAATAGCTGCCGGCCAACGCAGCGGTGGTGTTCTGCAACAGCCACAGGTAAACGTTGAGTGTGACCAGGGTGCCCATCACCACCAGGTAGAGCCATGCCATGGCCGAGGTTGCACTTACCTGCGTCCAGGCAAACTCGCGTGCGCCGGGTTCGAACAAGGCGGCCATGACCACCCCAAGCAAGCCACCAATGAACCACTGCGCGCCAGAAGCCATGGCTGGCGCAGGCAGGGCGAGCCTGCGCGATGCGTACGAGCCCAGGCTCCAGCACAAAGGTGCGCCGAAAGCCAGCAACGCCCCCAGGGGCGTAGTGGAAAAATCGCCTTCAAGCGCCAGCACCAGCGCCCCCAGGGCGCCCAGCCCCAGACCGATCCAGCTGGTGACCGGAACCCGCTCGCCTCCCCAGCGCGTCCAAAGTGCCAACCACATGGGCATGGTGGTGACCACCGTGGCCATCAGGCCCGAGCCGATGCCCAGTCGCTGGGCCAGCACCACCAGCGCCATGGCTGCAAAGGCCATGAGCGAGCCAATGAGCGCACTGCTGCTCCACTGCGCCGGTGTGGGCCAGGCCAGGCCCTGCCAGCGAGCGATCGCCAGCATCACCACACCGGCAAGCACGAAGCGCGCACCGTTCATGAGCACCGGGGGCAGGCTTTGCATGGCCAGGTCCAGCGCGAAATAGGTCGTGCCCCAGACGATGTAGACAATGAGCAGGGCCCCGTACAGGCGTATCGTCTGGTGTCTCTGGCCGATTTGGCTGATGGATGTCGGCATTTCCATGCTTCCGTAAGATAATTTCCGGTATATCGCTCTGATGCCGTATTTTGAACAGAACTGAGGCCGTATGCAAGCAAATATTCAGCTCGACGACATGGACGCCAGAATTTTGACGGCGCTGAGCTCCGACAGCCGACGTTCTTACGCCGATGTGGCCTCGGAAGTGGGGCTGTCCACCGCGGCCGTGCACGAGCGGGTGAAAAAGATGGTGGAGCGTGGCGTGATCGAACGCTTTTCGTTGCGCGTTGACCCCGACCGCGTGGGTTTGCGCTTCACGGCGTTTGTGGCCATCCGAAACGACGGCGGTATCCATTGCCGCGAAGTGGCGCCATTGCTGCGCGAGATGCCCGAGGTGCTGGAGCTGCACAGCGTGGCTGGCGAGTACGACTTCCTGGCCAAAATCCGCACCACGCACGCCCGTGCGCTGGAAGACGTGCTCTACAAGATCAAAGCCATCCCGGGCGTGGCCCGCACCACCAGCACTGTGGTGCTCAACACCGAGTTTGAAGAACGGCCACTGCAGTTGCCTGGTGCCCAGCAAGCCTGACCCCACGGCTTTGCAAAGCGCCAACTGGGTGGTGAAGCCGCGTCTTTTTCGCGTTTGAAGCGCGCTCACCGCCTTCCAGAATGGCTTCTTGTCAGATTGGAGTTCGTGGAGCGGGGCGCAGCGACCCGGCAGGCATGGAATGACCCCCGGAGGCTCATGGGTCATGCACATCGGCTTCAAGTCCGACAAGTTGTTACCGATATGGGTTTACATCCCCTCGGGATGCCCACCTTCAACCTGTCCTTTCTGGAGTCGTCATGAAACTGAACCGCGCCCTGATGCTGGCCACACTGGCCGTCTCTGCTTCCTTCGCTCACGCCAACGATCCCAAGGCGACCATCTCCGACCTCGACGGTCGTCTGGGCAAGATCGGCGCGCCGCGTGTCGAAGGCACCGACAACGTCGCCGGCAAGACCGTTCCCGCCCTGTTCTTCGGCGAGCGCAAGATCAACAACAACTTCGATGTGGTCGACGGCATCCGCAAGAGCCACCAGGCCACCGCGACCGTCTTCGTAAAAGAAGGCGACGAGTTCGTGCGCGTGAGCACCAACGTGCTCACACCCGAAGGCAAGCGCGGTGTGGGCACACAGCTCGCCCGCAACGCCGCCTACGATTCTTTGAGCAAGGGCCAGCAGTTCTGCGGCCCCATCGACGTGCTCGGCACCGCCTTTGACGCTTGCTACAACCCCATCAAGGATGCAGGCGGCAAGGTGATCGGCGCCAGCTACATCGGTCACAAGAAGTGATGGCGGTGGCGCGATGAAAAAACTTCCCAATCCTTTTGGCTGGCTCCGTCGTTTGACGGTGGGCCAGCAGCTCTTCGGCGCGTTTGCGTCCATCCTGGTGTTGACGGCCGCCCTGGGCGCCACCGCTCTGGTGGGTCTGAAGAGCGTGGATGGCGAAGCCATCGCGCTGTCCCAGAAATGGCTCAAAGGCGTGGGCGCCCTGTCCGATGCCCGCGCGCTCGCGATCGAGTACCGCGAGTTCGAGATCAAGCACAGCCGCACCGAAGACGGCAGTTACCACGCCGAGTACGAAGACAAGATGAAAGAGGCCGGCAAGTCCTTGCAGGCCTTGTTCACGGCCTACGAAGCACGCGTGTCTGGCGAAGAAGAGACGGCGCTCAGCGGCAAGCTGTCCACCGCCTGGGCCGCTTACCTGCAGGCCAACCAAAAGGTCATCAAGCTCGGTCGGGACAAGCAGCAGGTGGACGCGGCCGATATCGCCGACGGCCTGGCCAGCATGGCGTTTGACGAGGTGATCACGAATCTCACGGCGCTGCTCAAGTACAACTACGACGGCGGCGAAGCCTCTGCGACGCTGGTGACCTCGGTGTACGACCGGGCGCGTTTTGCGGTCATGGGCCTGATCGGCCTGTCGCTGCTGATCGGCATCGGACTGGCAATGATGATCACCCGCAACATGCTGCGCCAGCTCGGTGGCGAGCCACGCACGGCAGTGAGCATTGCCCGCGCTGTGGCGGAAGGGGACCTGACCACGCCGATCCACCTGAAGAAGGGCGATTCCGACAGCCTGCTGGCCTGGCTGCAGACCATGCAGGAGGGTTTGTCCAAGGCGGTGACCGATGTGCGCCGCAGCTCCGACTACGTGTCGCACGCCAGCAGCGAG
>JANPKR010000305.1:0-1622 GCA_031426175.1 Hydrogenophaga sp.
CGAACCTGTCGGGGCGGACCACTGGGGTCGATACGGTTGCGCATGCCAGGGTAGCAAGCGGTGTTCTGCGAGGTGTTCAAACTTTTCAGAAACTGCGGAGGTGGGCATGAAAGCGGTACTCACCGTGACCGCAGCGGCGCAGTTCGCGTGGCAAGTTCCGCAATCGAGATCAAACCCGCTGTCTCCAACGACCACGCCTTCCACGTCCTTTACTGCCTGCCCATGGCCGGGCTGATGGTGCGTGGCTTGCGGCCCCTGCGTGGCTGGAACGTGGCCGCAGCAAGCCGCAGCCGCAGCAGCAGAAAACTGTAGCGGCAGCAGCGTGAGCATCAACAAGACCAGAAAAGCGCGCATAAGATGAATTTTAAGCGCAGCTATTTCAATGGCTGCGTGCACGGGTTATCAGCTCAGCCAGCTCGGGACGCACGGGTAAAGGCTCGAAGGCGCTCACCGTGGCCCGCCCCGGATTGCCCAGTGGCAGGCGACCGCTCAGGTGACCCAGAGGCACCAGCGCCAGGCGCATCACCTGTCCCATCGCCTCCGGCCAGTCGCGGGTGCGCAGGGACAACTTCAACATCTGTGTGTGGGTCTGCAGGTGCGGCTTGACGTGCAGCTGCCCCACGACATGGGCTGCCTCCAGGTACAGCCAAGCCTGCTCTGCTGAGGTTGCGGTTTTTGCGCCCTGGATCAGCTGGGCGTGGGTGGCGCCGTCAAATCGACAATCGCCCGCTGGTTCAGTGGACGTGGCCATGGCGATCTCCCTTGGCACTGCCTTCACCCAGCTCTCCACGCGCCTGGCGTAGCACCGTCCACCCCCCATGCAGCGCCAGCGCCGCCATCAGGCTGGCCACCGCCAGATCGGGCCAGGCCGAACCGGTACCGAACACGCCGAGCGCGGCCATGAACACCGCCACGTTGCCGATGGCGTCGTTTCGCGAGCACAGCCACACGCTGCGCATGTTGGCGTCGCCCTCCCGAAACGCGTAAAGCATCCACGCCACGGCCATATTGGCCACGAGTGCCAGCAGTGCCACCGCTCCCATGGTCGTGGCCTGTGGGACGCCGCCGTGCCAAACCGACCACACCGCCGCTCCCAGCACATACAGCCCAAAGCCCATCATGCTCACCGCCTTAAGCATGGCCGCGCGGGCGCGCCAGGCCAGGGCAGACGCCAGCACGGCGAGCGACACGGCGTAGTTGAGCGCGTCGCCCGCAAAGTCCACCGCATCGGCCAGCAGCGAGAGCGAGCCCGACTGGAAGCCGGCGCCAATCTCCACCAGAAACATGGCGGCGTTGACGATCAACGCGATCCAGAGGATCTTGCGGTAGCGCGGCAGGTTGACGAGGGACTCGGCCTTGGGGGTGTCGTGTTCACAGCAATGGGCGGACATGGTTTTTCCTTTCGATACCTGCATTGGAAACCCTGGAGCCGCTACAGTGTCAATCACTTGTTTGAACGAGGGCTTTACGATGCAGATCAAGGAACTGGCGCGTGCCACGGGCGTGGATGTGGAAACCATCCGCTACTACGAGAAGCAGGGCCTGCTGCCCAAGCCGGCGCGGCGAGACAACGGGTACCGAGACTACGCTGCGCAGCATCTGGAGCGTCTGTCCTTTATCCG
>JANPKR010000306.1:0-1613 GCA_031426175.1 Hydrogenophaga sp.
CAACCCTGGTTGCTACGCCAGCGGCGCCATCGCGCTGTTGCGCCCCCTGATCGACGCCGGCGTGCTGCCCGCCGATCACCCGGTGTGTCTGCCGGCGGTGAGCGGTTATTCGGGCGGGGGCCGCGCCATGATCGAGGCCTACGAAAAGGGCGAAGCGCCGGCCTACGAGCTGTATGCACTGGGGCTGCAGCACAAGCACATCCCTGAAATCATGGCCTACACAGGGCTCACGCGCCGCCCCATCTTCATGCCGGCGGTCGGCAACTTCGAGCAGGGCATGCTGGTCGAACTCCCGCTTCATCTGGACACGCTGCCTGGCCAGACAACGCTGGCCGACCTGCATGCGGTTTACGCAAAACACTACGCCGGCAGTGAATGGGTGAGCGCCGAGCCAGCGACCGAGAGCGGCAAGCTCGACGCGCTGGCGCTCAACGACACAAACAAGTTGGAAATTCGCGTGTTTGGCAATGAGGCCGCTCACCAGGCTGTGGTGGTGGCCCGACTGGACAACCTGGGCAAAGGTGCGAGCGGCGCTGCGGTGCAGAACCTGAAACTGATGCTCGGGCTTTAGAGCCCAGCGTCGTCGTCATCGGCGCCCTGCACCACGCGCCGGATCGTGTCACCGCCGAACCCGCGCGAAGCCAGAAATCGCATCTGCTTGCCGCGCTCGGCCAGGTCGGCGGGCGGCTGACCGAACTTCCTGCGCCAGACCTCGCGGGCGCGCGCCACCTCGGTGCCCTGCAGATCCGCAACCGCTTGCGCCACGGCATCCGGATTCAGGCCCTTGGCTTGCAATTCCTGGCGCACGCGGGAAGCGCCGAGCTTCACCGAGCGCTGATGCACCACCGATTCGAGCACACGCTGTTCGTTGATGAAGCCCTTGGCCTCCAACTCGTCCAGCGCTTTCGCCAACTCGCCGGGTTCGGTCTCGTGCGCTTTGAGCTTGCGCTGCAACTCGGCACGCGAGTGCTCGCGGCCCGAGAGCAGGCGCAGCGCCCGGCCTTTGATGGAAATCTGGTTGAAGCCCATGTCACACGCTCACGGCGGGCGCCGTGAGCGTATCTCCCTCATTCAGTGGCAGACGAGGTGTCGGCTTCGCGCGCCTTGTCGGCAGCCTCGACCTTGGCCGCCTTCGCGGCTTTACCGCCTTTGGTTGGTGCTGGCGCTTCTTCCACCGGCAGCAGCGGCACGCCCAGCTCGGTGCGCACCTTGTTCTCGATCTCACGCGCAACTCGGGGTTCTCGCGCAGGAATTCGCGCGAGTTGTCGCGACCCTGCCCAATCTTTTCGCCGTTGTAGGCGTACCAGGCGCCCGATTTTTCGACCACGCGGTGCACCACGCCCAGGTCCAGGATTTCGCCCTCGCGGCTGATGCCCTCGCCAAACAAGATGTCGAACTCGGCCGTCTTGAACGGAGGCGCCACCTTGTTCTTGACCACCTTGACCTTGGTCTCGTTGCCGATGGCGTCCTCGCCCTTCTTGATCGTGCCGGTGCGGCGGATGTCCAGGCGCACCGAGGCGTAGAACTTGAGCGCGTTGCCGCCGGTGGTGGTCTCGGGGCTGCCGAACATGACGCCGATCTTCATGCGGATCTGGTTGATGAAGATGACCATG
>JANPKR010000307.1:0-2246 GCA_031426175.1 Hydrogenophaga sp.
CCGAAGCCCGCGCCGTGGCCACCGCGGCGCTGGACCAGCGCGCACGCCGCTTCGTGCGCATCGAAGGATTGAGCGAAGGCAATCCTGCGATCCGCGTGGGCACCACGGTGTCGGTCACGGGGCTGTCGCCGCAGTTCGACAACCGCTACTTCGTGAGCGCCGCCTCGCACGTGTACGACCAGACAGCGGGATACCGCACCGTGTTCAGCGGCGAGTGCGCGTTTTGGGGGGAGGGCGCATGAAGCTCGACGGGCTGTTCGACCGCCCTGCTGCGTGGCTGCAGGCCAGTGCGCTGGCGCAGGTGGTGTCGCTGGACGATCCTGCGGGCCGCAACCGCGTGCAGGTGCGCCTGCTGGCGCACGACGGTGTGGACGGGCAGGACGCACCGCTGTGGGCACGTGTGGTCGCACCGTTCGCCGGCAACGACAGGGGCTTTTTCTTCCTGCCCGACGTGAACGACGAGGTGCTGGTGATTTTCATGAACGGCGATGCGCGCCATCCGCTCATCATCGGTGGCCTGTGGAACGGCAACTCGCCGTCGCCCGCCGATGTGGCCAACGGCCAGCACCGCACCAAGCGGCTGAAGTCGAAGAACGGCGTGGCGATCACCATCCTGGACGAAGATGGCCAGGAGACGCTGACGCTGGAGACCCCCGGCGGGCAGACCGTGACGCTGCAGGACGGGCCGGGCAGCATCACGCTGGAAGACGCCAACGGCAACCAGGTGGTGATGGAGGCTGCGGGCATCAGCATCACCGCCTCGGCCAAGGTGAAGGTGACCGCTGCGCAGGTGGAGGTGAGCGCGGGCATGGTCAAGGTGGACGCGGCCATGTCGAATTTTTCGGGCATCGTGAAGTGCGACGTGCTGCAGACCAACGCCGTCATCTCGACCAGCTACACCCCGGGCGCCGGGAACATCTGGTGACGCCATGGCACGCACCCTGACGCAGCAACTCCCGCACGACGTGGCCCTGGGCGCGCCACGCGGTGTGGCCTCGGGCGGTGCGCCTCTCTTGCTTCAACGGTCTGACGGCGACTTCATCGATGCCGTGCTGGACGAGATCACCACCACCGAGGGTCGCGCGAAGCTGCAGGCCACACGCGCTGCCGCGCGCACCCAGCGCCAGGTGCTCAAGCTGTTCCAGCCCATCCAGCGACAGCACCACCTGGCCGTGCTCGAAGCCTGGTGCGAAACACCCGGCACACCGCGCGTGGACCCGGCCCGCATCGAGTCGGCCGGGCTGGTGGTGCGCCGGTTGCGCCTCGCCGGCAGCACCACCGAAGAGGGCTGGATGCGTTCGCGCGGGCGCCTGCGCGGCTGGCTGCCGGTGCAGCGCATCGGCGGCGCTGCGCGCGACCCGGCGAGCCAGCTGCGCCTGCACAGTGGCCACACCGGCGTGGCCGACATCGACCACGAGCTGGTGCAGCTCGCCCTGCAGCACGAGGACACGCTGCTGAACGAACACGTGGTGCCGATGTTCGTGGCGCCCCCCGAGGTCTGCAAGGCCGCAGGCAAGACGGTGTACTACGGCCTGGTGCCCACGGTGAGCGGTGAGCAGGCCGAGACCGCGCCGGTGTTCGACGAGGCCAACACCTTCGGCCCCGAGAGCGCCGATTTTCGCAACCACCTGGTGCAGGCCCTGCGCGGCGACGCCATGGACTTCCCGCTCGAAGGCGAGACCCTGAACCCCGCCTGGACCGAAGCCGCCGAAATGGCCACCACCGTGCGTCCCCAGGGCCTCTCCACCGACCACTGGAACCGCCTGCACCCCGGCGGCGGTTCGCGCAGCAGCATGCAGCGTTTCCTGCGTTTGTTGCGGCAGTTGGACAGCGAGTTCAACGCCTTTGCCGGCACCTCGGCGGCGGCGCTGGCCTTGCGTCAGCAACTCGCGGCCATCGCGCTGCCGCTGAAGCTGCGCGAGGGCGAAACGGTGGCGCGCACGGTGAACGCCGAAACCTTTTTGCGGCAGGCCGTGCAGGTGCTGGTCCAGCGCGACGGGCAGGCCACCCGGCCCGAGATGCCGGTGCGCTGGCCTGCGCTGCCCGCCCACCAGGCGAGTGCCTTGCGGCTGGCGCTCTCGCGAGCGGTGGCCGAGCGCTTCGTGCAGCTCAACCCCGCGCCGGGTCGCTTTGACGACCCGGGCGCGCAGTACGTGGTGCGCGCCTTCGTGCGTCTCAAGCCCGAATGCGGTTGCCCGGCGCGCATCGTCTGGAGCGAAGCCACCGAGGCGTTCGTGATCGCGCCG
>JANPKR010000308.1:0-16853 GCA_031426175.1 Hydrogenophaga sp.
CCGCCGCCTCGACCAGCAGCGCGACACCGCCCTGCCCGCTTTCCGCGACCAGGTGGTGATGGTGGTGGGGCACGCACACTTCACGCCGGCGGGCTTCGAGGTCGATGCGCGAGAAGGGCTGGTCTACCTGGACCAACCCGAGGGCGGCGATGGCCGCGTCACGCTGGAGAGCGCCTTGCTGCCCGGCGTGCGTGCATGGCGGGTGGACAGCTCGCACGGCGACCTGCCCGATGTGCAAGCCGCGTTCCCCGCCTACCTGGAACTGCTGCAACAGGGCGACACGCAGCGACTGCCGTTGGTGGGCGCCGGGCCAGGCCTGCGCGGCGCTGCTGCTCCCGCCGCACTGGTGCGCAACCGCCCCTCGCGCCAGCGCAGCCCGGTGGTGGTGCCGCCCACCGGCCTGGGTGAGCTGCTGGCGCCAACCGCCGAGCCGTCCGCACCCACCGAGCAAGCCCGCAGCGTGCTGCACGTCAGCGTGCACAACACCAACCTCAAATTCACCAGCAAGCCGCTGATGGTGGGGCACTACTTCGCCTCCACACTCAGCGGCACCGAGGCGGTGGTTGACCATTTCATTGGCGGCGTGATGTCGGCCTCGCTGGCTGCCGGCCTGTACCCCGAAGCGCCGGGCACACACCAGATCTTCATCAACAACCGCCAGGATCCGGACAGCCCGCTGGCCCTGCCGCGACCACCGCATGTGGTGGTGGTCGGGCTGGGCTCGGAGGGCAAGCTCAAAAGCTCATCGATCACCCAGACCGTTCGGCAGGCCACGCTGGCCTGGGCCCAGCGCGTGGCCGAGGCACCGGGCGGAGGGCCGACCCAGTTTGAACTGGCCGCCACGCTGATCGGCAGCGGCGGCACCGGCATCAGCGTGAGCACCTCGGCCCAGGCGCTGGCCCAGGGCGTGCGCGAGGCCAACGAAAAACTCGACGCGGGCGGCTGGCCGCGGGTGAGTCACCTGCACATCGTGGAGCTCTACCTCGACCGCGCCACCGACGCCTGGAACGCCCTGACGCTGCTGTGTGCCAGTGCACCCGACCACTTCATGCTCACGCCCACCATCCTCTCGGGTGTGGGTGCGCTGCGCAGACCGCTGGACAGCGGCTACCGCGGCACTGCCTACGACTTCATCAGCGCCGTGACCGAAACCGACGACTCCGGCGAGCCCAGCATCATCTACACACTGGACACCCAGCGAGCGCGCGCCGAGGTGCGCGCGCAGGCCACGCAGGCGCGGCTGGTGGGCGAGCTGGTGCGCCGCGCCTCGAACGACGCCAACCGCGACCGCAACATCGGCCGCACCCTCTTCCAGCTGCTGGTGCCGGTGGAAATGGAGGCCAGCCTGGGCGGCACCACCGAGCTGCTGCTCGAACTCGACGACGGCACCGCCGCCATTCCCTGGGAACTGCTGGACGCGCCCGACGACGGGCGCGGCGGGCCGGAAGCACCTTGGGCGATCCGCAACAAGCTGCTGCGCCGACTGCGCACCGCGGCTTTTCGCACCCAGGTCAGCGACGCCCGACCCGACGACTGCGTGCTGGTGATCGGCGAGCCGCTGTGCGACCCAGCGCTCTACCCGCCGCTGCCGGCCGCGCGCGCCGAGGCCGAAGCGGTGGTCGAAGCGCTCAGCGGACAGCTCGGGCTCGACGCGGCCCGGGTGCACGGGCTGATTGCCCCCGGCGACCACCTCGGGCCCGATGCCGCCGCTGTGGCCACTGCGCTGCTGGCGCGGCGCTACCGCGTGGTGCACATCGCCGGGCACGGCGAGCCGGAACTGCAGCGCCCCGGCAAGGCGCCTTTGCTGCGCGGCGTGGTGCTCAGCGACAACACCTTTCTAGGCCCGCGCGAGGTGCAGGCCATGCGGGTGGTGCCCGAGCTGGTGTTCCTGAACTGTTGCCATCTCGCGGCCGACCCCGACAAACTGCTCAAGGGTGGCTACGACCGTGCGCTGTTCGCCGCCGGGGTGGCCAAACAGCTGATCCGCATCGGCGTGCGCTGTGTGGTGGCGGCAGGCTGGGCGGTGGAGGACGAACCGGCCAACCACTTCGCCACCGCGTTCTACCGCGCGCTGCTCTCGGGCCAGCGTTTCATGGACGCGGTTCAGGCCGGCCGCCTCGCGGCCTACAACGCCAGCCCGCAGGGCAACACCTGGGCCGCCTACCAGTGCTACGGCGACCCCGACTGGGTGTGGCAACGCAACGAGGTGGACACACGGCGCACGCCACCTCCGCTGGCCAAGGTTTATGGCGGTATCGCATCGCCCGTGGCGCTGGCACTGGCGCTGGAAACGCTGGCGGTGCAAAGCGCCACCCAGGGTGCAGCGCCCGAGTCGCAGCGCGAGAAAATCCGCTACCTCGAGGCTCGTTTCGAGGGCGACTGGGGCAGCATGGGTGCGGTGGCCGAAGCCTATGGCGTGGCCTGGGCCGCGGCGCGGGACATCGACCGCGCGCTGCATTGGTACCGCCGCGCTGTGGCGGCCAACGACGGCAGCGCGTCGGTCAAGGCCAACGAACAACTGGCCAACCTGGGCGCTCGTCAGGCCTGGACGCGACTGCAAAACGCCGTCAGCCAAGGCGCCAAACCCGCCGCGGTGCAGGCGCTCACGCAGCAGAGCCGCAACGAGCTCATCGAGGCCGTTCGGGTGCTGGACGCGCTGGTGGCCTTGTCCCCCACCGTGGAGCGCGAGAGTCTGCTCGGCTCGACCTGGAAACGGCTGGTCCGGCTTGAAGGCGTGGCGGCGGGCACATCGTCAACAGCCCAGGCTCAAGCGGTGCAACAAGCCATCGAACACATGGCCGACCACTACCGCCGGGCCGAGGCGCTGGCGCTGCAAACCGGCCAGTCCGACCTGTTCTACCCGGCCCTGAACCTGGTGGCGTCCGAGTTGCTGGCGCGCGCCACCGATCAACGCTGGCCGGGCTTCGAGCCCGCCCGCATCCATCGGGTGCGCCAGAGCCTGGAGCGGCAGCGGCGCGAAGACCCCGATTTCTGGAGCGTGGTGGGCCTGCCCGAACTCAGCGTGTACGAAGCCCTGGCCAACCACACGCTGGCGCAGCACTTGCCCGCCGTGCTGGCCAGTTTTGACGACATGCACCAGCGCGCAGGCACCCCGTGGATGTGGGCCTCGGTGGCCGACCAGCTCGGGTTCGTGGTGGAGCACCTGCGTGGCATGTCGGCCGCCGACCGGCAAGCCGCGGGCGAACTGCTCGCCATGTTGCGCAGCTACGCCGCGCCATGAACCGCATCTTCATCAGCTACCGGTCGTCCGACGGCAAGAAGGACGCCGACCGGCTGTGCGCCGACCTGAGCCGGCTCTACGGCGCGGACCAGGTGTTCTTCGACAAGCAGGACCTGCGGGGCGGACATTCATGGCGCAGTGCCATCGCGGGTGCATTGGGCACGAAGCCGGTGGTGTTGTTGCTGGTCACACCCGAGCTGCTGGGCATGGTCCACCCCGAAGGCGGGCGGCGCATCGACCGGGAAGACGATCCGATCCGCGGCGAGGTGCTGACCGCGCAGGCCCATGGCGCCACCATCGTCCCGCTGCTCACCGAAGGCGTGTCAATGCCGGCCACTGCAGACATACCGGCACCGCTGCGGTTTCTGAAGGAATCGCACGCGCTCAAGCTGCGCACCGAAGACTGGGCCGACGACCTTGACAAGATCGTGGCCGACCTCGCCACCCACGGCATCCATCCATTGATGCCGCGCGACCCCGAGCGCCCGGAAAAGCGCACCTGGTTGCAGCGCATGCAGCGCGGCTTCATGTGGATCGGCGGCATCTTCGTGGGACTCATCGTGATCGGGCTGCTGGTCCCTGAAGATGAAGAGGCGGCCCCGCCCTCACCGCCCCCTTACACGGCCACCACACCACCACCGTCGCCGGGTCAGAGCACCCGCGATGTCTCCGGACTGTGGTGGTCCATCGACGAAGACAACCGGCGTTTGAGGGTGCAGTTCACCGTGAACAACGGTGCGATCCAGCTACAGACCGACGCATTTCCCATCGCGTGGTACCCCCGCTGGCAAGCCTACGCCCTGAGCGTTCGGGACATGGGCCTCATCGTCAATGACGTGCGATACGTCGGCCAGGGCGTGCTCTCCGATGTGATGGGTGTGCAGCGCATCGAGATTCCGGTGCAGGCCGTCACCGGCGACGGCCGTGCCCCGCTGGACACCGGCAGCTTGGTGCTCACGGCGAGCGCCGACGGACGCGAACTCACAGGCCAACTCTGGAGCAACGGCGAGCAGGCCGAAACCCCGCTGCGGCTGGTGCGCAATCCCTGACCCCCACCCAACCACCAAGACCCGAGGAGAACCCCATGAGCAAACTCGTTCACGTCTGCACCCAGCGCCTGCTGCCCGCCGAACTCATGTTGTTCCAACCCGTGGTGCGCAGCCGCGGGCGCACGCGCGCGATCATGCCGCTGGGCAAACTCTGGATGAACGGCAGCACGCTGCGCGTGCGCTTCATTGGCGGCACCGCCACGCAGCAGGCCAAGGTGCGCGAGCAGGCGTCGTGGTGGACGGAACATGCCAATCTGAAGTTCGACTTCAACAACGCGGCCGACGCCGAGATCCGCATCAGCTTCGATCCAGCCAAGGGCGCGTGGTCTTACGTGGGCACCGACAACCGCAGCATCCCGCTGGACCAGCCCACCATGAACCTGGGCTTCATGGACGGCGGCACCGTGGCACACGAATTCGGCCACGCCATCGGACTCATGCACGAGCACCAGAACCCGGCGGGCGGCATCCAGTGGAACGAAGCGGCGGTGATCCGCGACCTGTCAGGACCGCCCAACAACTGGAGCGAAACCACCATCCGCCACAACGTGCTGAACAAGTACAGCGCTGACCAGATCAACGGCACGACCTTCGACCCCGACTCGGTGATGCTGTACTTTTTCCCGGGCAGCTGGGTGCAGAGCGGCGTGGGCACGCGGGCGAACCCGACCCTCTCCGCGCTGGACAAAGCCTTCATCGGCGGCGCCAAGGCTTACCCCAAGACCGCTCCCACCCTGGTGTATGCCACCGAACTGACGATCGGTGCCGCACGGCGCACCTCGGCCGCTATCGGCAAGGTGGGTGAAGAAGACCTGTTCCAGTTCACCGTGAAGACCGGTGGCAGTCACACCGTGGACACGCTGGGTCCGACCGACGTGGTGATGAAGCTCTTCGGCCCCGACAGCCCCACCGCCCTGATCGCCGAGGACGACGACAGCGGCGTGAACACCAACGCGCTGATCCGCGCCAGCCTCATCCCGGGCCGCTATTACGTGCAGGTGCGCCACTACAACAAGGCCAGCGGCATGGGCAACTATTCGGTGAAGGTGCGCAAGGGCTGACGCGTTTTGCGCCTGCCGGAAACAACAAAGGCTTCGGTTGCCCGAAGCCTTTGTTCATGCACACATCGCGTTCAGGCCGCGACGGCTTCCTCGACCTTTGCAGCCACCACCGGCTGGCGGATCAGGTAGTCGAAGGCGCTGAGTGCTGCCTTGGAGCCCTCGCCGGCAGCGATCACGATCTGCTTGTAAGGCACCGTCGTGCAGTCGCCGGCCGCAAACACGCCGTGCACGTTGGTGTGGCCCTTGGCATCGACCTCGATCTCGCCGTAGCGGCTGAGGTCCACCGTGCCCTTGAGCCACTCGGTGTTGGGCACCAGGCCGATCTGCACGAACACGCCTTCGAGCGCGACGTGTTTCACCTCGCCGCTGACACGGTCCTTGAACGACATCCCGTTGACCTTGCCACCAGCCCCCGTGATCTCGGTGGTCTGTGCGTTCACGTTGATGGTGACGTTGGGCAGGCTCTTGAGCTTGCTCACCAGCACCGCGTCGGCCTTGAGCGCATCGGCAAATTCGACCAGCGTCACATGCCTCACGATACCGGCCAGGTCAATGGCCGCCTCGACACCGGAGTTGCCGCCACCGATCACCGCCACGTCCTTGCCCTTGAAGAGCGGGCCGTCGCAGTGCGGGCAGTAGGCCACGCCCTTGTTCTTGTACTCGGCTTCGCCGGGCACATTCACATTGCGCCAGCGGGCACCGGTGGACAGGATCACGCTGCGCGCCTGCAGCACCGCACCGTTGGCCATCTGCACCTGCACCATGCCACCCGCTTCGCTGGCCGGAATGATCTTGTCGGCGCGCTGCAGGTTCATGATGTCCACGTCGTAATGGCGAACCTGGGCTTCGAGCGCAGCGGCGAATTTGGGACCGTCGGTCTCCAGCACGCTGATGTAGTTTTCGATGGCCATGGTGTCGTTGGTCTGGCCACCGAAACGCTCGGCCGCCACGCCCACGCGAATGCCCTTGCGCGCGGCGTACACGGCAGCTGCAGCACCGGCCGGGCCACCACCGACGATCAAAACATCGTAGGGGTCCTTGGCGTTGAGCTTGGCAGCTTCGCGCTCGTCGGACTTCACGTCCAGCTTGGCCACGATCTCTTCGAGCAGCATGCGGCCCGAGCCGAACAACTCGCCGTTGAGGAACACCATCGGCACCGCGAGAATCTGGCGCTCTTCCACCTCGGCCTGGTACAGACCACCGTCGATGACAGTGGCTTTCACGGCAGGATTGAGGATGGACATCAGCGTGAGCGCCAGCACCACGTCGGGGCAGTTGTGGCACGACAGGCTCATGTACATCTCGAAATTGAAGTCGCCTTCCAGGCCCTTGATCTGATCGATCACACCGGCCTCGACCTTGGGTGGATGGCCACCCGTCCACAGCAACGCCAGCACCAGCGATGTGAACTCGTGGCCCAGCGGAATGGCCGCGAAACGCACGCCGGTGCTCTCGCCTTCACGAGCGATCACGAACGATGGCTTGCGCGCGTCTGTGCCGGTCTCGTCAAAACTCACCAGGTCCGAGAGTTCGGCAACTTCCTGCAGCAGCTCTTTCATCTCGGCCGCGCCCACGCTGCTGTCCAGCGAAGCGATCAAACGGATCGGGCGCTGCAGCTTGCCGAGGTAAGCCTGCAGCTGGGTCTTGAGGTTGGTATCAAGCATGAAATTCTCCTGAATGAATTGAGGCATCAATGCCGCCGGTGGATGGGCCCAAAGGCCCATCGGTCTGCGGTACTAAAGACTGCGGGGGACGATCAGATCTTGCCGACGAGGTCCAGCGAAGGCGTGATGGTCTTGGCGCCTTCGTTCCACTTGGCGGGGCAGACCTGGCCTGGGTTGTTGGCCACGAACTGGGCGGCTTTGAGCTTGCGCAGGGTTTCCTTCACATCGCGAGCGATCGCGTTGTCGTGGATTTCGGCGGTTTTGATCACGCCTTCGGGGTTGATGATGAAGGTGCCGCGCAGTGCCAGGCCCTCTTCTTCGATGTGCACGCCGAACGCGCGGGTCAGCGTGTGGGTCGGGTCACCGATCAGCGGGAACTTGGCCTTGCCCACGGCAGGCGAGGTCTCGTGCCACACCTTGTGCGCGAAGTGGGTGTCGGTGGTCACGATGTAGACCTCGGCACCGGCCTTCTGGAATTCGGCGTAGTTGTCGGCAGCGTCTTCCACTTCGGTCGGGCAGTTGAAGGTGAAAGCAGCGGGCATGAAGATCAGGACCGACCACTCGCCGCGCAGGCTGGCGTCGGACACGGGCACGAACTTGCCGTTGTGGAAGGCTTGGGCCTGGAAAGGCTGGACGGTGGTGTTGATCAAAGACATGGTGGTTTCCTTGGAGGTGAGGTTGCGGGATTGGTGAGCGGGATGCTGCCGAAGCAGCTGCTTCTCAAACTATAGCTCAGGTCTATCGACAATCTTTATTGATAGTCACTATCCGGTCGATAGCTGGAATGTTGCAACGCACCACCCAGCTCATCACGAAGCTCTATTTAATGCGAATCGTTCTCGTTTGATATACAATCAAAACTCCAGCCAGCCAAAACGCCGCCGCGTGCAGCCAGCCGAAAACCCTTCAGCTTGTTGCCACCATGTCCCAACGGAAGTCCCGCCTGCGCTGCACGCAGCCTCGCCCGCCCGCTCAGTCCCCCACCGCTTCGTCAAACACTTTGCTGCCCTTGGGGGCGATGCTCCTGGCGGGTTCGCTCAGCGCCCTCGCCCAAAGCCCAGCGTCCGACACGCTGCCCACCGTGACCGTGCGCGAACAGGCCGAAGCACCGGAAGGCAAAGACGCCCTGCGCGCAACGCAGACGGGCATTGGAAAAGGCCGCCAGCAACTGCGCGACATCCCCCAGTCGGTGACGGTGGTGACGGAAAAGCTCATCGACGACCGCAATCTCGACACGGTCAAGGAAGCGCTCAAAAACACGGCCGGCATCACCTTCCTCGCAGCCGAAGGCGGCGAGGAAGACATCCGGCTGCGCGGCTTCTCGCTGCAAGCCACGGGCGATTTGTTCATCGACGGTATGCGCGATCCGGCCATTTACGACCGGGACACCTTCAATCTCGACCGCCTCGAGGTGCTGCGCGGTTCGGCCTCCATGCTGTTTGGCCGGGGCTCCACCGGCGGCGCTGTCAACCAGGTCAGCAAGACCCCCCGACTGATCACGGAACACCAGGTCGACATGACCGTGGGCAGCCACGCCTACCGCCGCATCACCGGCGACTTCAACATCCAGACGGGCGAGAGCGCAGCGCTGCGCCTCAATGCCATGGTGACCAAGGCCAACAACAACGGCTCGGGCTCCAGCATCGACAAAAACGGCGTGGCCGCAGCCTACCGCTGGGGCATTGGCGAACGCAACGAGTTCCAGGCCAGCATCTACAACCTCGACAACAACAACGGCATCAACTACGGCATCCCGTTCCTCGCCCCCTACGCAGGCGCACCCGCCTCGGAACGCGTGCTGCTGCCACTCGACCCGAAGAACTACTACGGGCTGGCCAGCGACTACAGCGACAGCAGCGGCACCATCGCCGGCTTCAGCCACATCCACCGCTTCGATCGCGACAGCGAGATCAAGACCCAGGTGCGTGTGGGCAACTTCAAGCGCGACCAGCGCTCTGGCGCCATCCGCCTGGCGGCTGCGGCCCTGCAACCCGGTGGCGTGTCCGCCAACCTGGGCAACTTCGGACCCGACACCGTGCTCTCGCGCGGCCTGCACTTGAAGATCCAGGAAATGGACAACGTTCACGTGCAGAGCGACTACAACGGCAAGTTCGATGCGCTGGGTTTCAAACACGAGATCCTGGCCGGCGTGGACGCGTCACGAGAGGAAAAAACGGTGTTCGCCGCGCTCAGTGCCGCGCAGGGTGGCGTGGTGCCGACCAAGTCCACCACCACCGTCGGCACGCCCTTCGACGGCGCTTCCGTGAACGAAGCGTCGAGGGTGATCCGCCCGAACAACCAATATGTGTCGCAAGGCTGGGGCGCCTACGTGCAGGACGTGGTGCAGCTCAACCCCGCATGGAAGCTGGTGGGAGGCCTGCGCTACGACAACCTGGTGGGCGACTATGAGACCTTCGCTCTGCCATCGGGCGCGGTCAGTCAGACCTACCGCATGAAGGTGTCCGAGATCAGCCAGCGCCTGGGCGCGCTGTACCAACCCAATGCGCTGCAGTCGTTCCACGCTTCGGCGGGTACATCGTTCAACACCTCGGGTGACGCCTACTCACTGGGCGCCAGCAACGCCGACACGCCCCCCGAGCAAAGCATCAACTTCGAACTCGGTGCCAAGCTCGACTCGGCCGACAAACGTTTCACCACGCGTCTGGCGCTGTTCCGCTCGACGAAACTCAACGAACGAAACACCGACCCCGACCTCCCGGTGGTCACGCTCTCGGGCAAGCGCCATGTGGCGGGCTTTGAGGTCGATGTGGCCGGCCGCCTTTCGCCCACCTGGGAAATCTACGGCTCCTACATGTGGATCCCGATCGCCAAGGTGGACAAGGCCGCACCGTGCCCAGCCACTGGCGCATGCACGCAAGCCGCAGCCGGTGAGCGCGTGGGTGACCGCCCCGCCCTCACCCCCGAACACAGCGGCACGGTCTGGAGCACTTGGCAGCTCACGCCGAAGTTCCGTGTGGGCGCGGGCTTGAACTTCCGTGGCAAGCAGAAACCCACCCGCTCGGAATTCAACGTGCCCAGCTTCGTCACCGGCGACCTGATGGCCGAGTACCGGTTCGACTTTGAGCAGATCGTCCTCAAGGCCAACCTGACCAACGTGACCAACAAGCTCTATGCCGATCAGCTTTACCCCGCGCACTACGTGCCGGGCGCAGGCCGCACGCTGCAAGTGACCGCCAGCTTGAAGTTCTGAACCGCCTTCGCCAAGCCCGACGTGCCCCATTCATGCTGCTGACCTTGCCCGACATCCTCAACGCCGACGAACTGATGCAGGCGCGCCAGGCATGGCGCGACGCGCCGTGGGTTGACGGCCGCGAGAGTGCGGGCGCTCAAGCCCGGGATGTGAAAAACAACCAGCAGTTGCCGCACGACTGCGCTGCCGCACAGGCCATTCGCGCCCTGGTGCTGCGCGGGCTTGATCGCAGCCCGCGCTTTTTCTCGGCCGCGTTGCCCCTCAAGGTCTTCACGCCACGCATCAACCGCTACGCAGGCGATTGCAACGCCTACGGCAAGCACATCGACAACGCGGTGCGCGTGCTGCCCGGCGGCGAGCGCGTGCGCACCGACGTTTCATGCACCGTGTTCCTGAGCGACCCGGCCGACTACGACGGTGGAGAACTCGTGGTGTCCGACACCTTCGGCGATCACCACGTCAAGCTGCCCGCGGGCCACGCGGTGATTTACCCCGGTACCAGCCTGCACCAGGTGAAGCCGGTCACGCGGGGTGAACGCGTGGCTTGCTTCTTCTGGGTTCAGAGCATGGTGCGCAGCGACGAACAGCGCCGCCTGCTGTTCGATATGGACATGAACCTGCTTGCGCTGCGCCAGCGCCATGGCGAGACGCCCGACACCACCGCGCTGACCGGCACGTACCACAACCTGCTTCGTCTGTGGGCCGACACATGAGCCCCGCATCTGCCCATGCGCAAACGCTGCCCGATGGCATGGTGACGCTGGCCGACCACGAATTCCACGCCCGCAGCCTGCTCGACGAAACGATCTGGGCTTATTTCAATGGCGGAGCTGCCGACGAGTTCACCTTGCGTGCCAATGCGCAGGCCTGGCAAACCATCGAACTGATGCCGCGTGTGATGCGCCAGTTGAGCGGCGGCCATACCCGTGTCAGTCTGCTGGGCCGCGAATGGCCCCACCCCATCCTGGTCGCGCCCATGGCCTACCAGCGGCTGGCCCATCCCCAAGCCGAGCAGGCCACCGCGCTCGCCGCTGCTGCGCTCGGGGCCGGGCTCGTGCTCAGCACACAGGCCAGCACACTGCTTGAAGACGTGGCCCGGATCGTACTGCCCGAGCCAGACCGTGGCCCACTGTGGTTTCAGCTCTACCTGCTGCCCGACCGAGGCTTCATGAAAACACTGGTGCAGCGCGCCGAAGCTGCAGGCTTCGAGGCCCTGGTGCTCACAGTCGACGCGCCCGTGCAGGGAGTTCGCGACCGGGAGCGCCGCGCCGGCTTTCGACGACCTGCAGACATCACGGCGGTCAACCTGGTCGGGCGCGTGGCGCCCTCGCCGCTCTCCCTGCGGCCGGGCCAGAGCAGACTGTTCGACGACCTCATGACCCACGCACCCACCTGGGACGACATCGCCTGGCTGCGCTCCATCTCGCGTTTGCCCGTGTTGCTCAAAGGCGTGGTGCACCCGATGGATGCACGGGAGGCGCTGAACAGCGGAGCGGCTGGGGTGATTGTTTCCAACCACGGCGGGCGCACGCTCGACACCGTACCCGCCACCGCCACGCTGCTGCCGCGTGTGGTGGAAGCGGTGGCCGGAGATGCGCCGGTGCTGGTGGACGGCGGCATCCGCCGTGGCACCGATGTGCTCAAGGCACTGGCGCTGGGCGCTTCGGCCGTGATGGTGGGCCGGCCGGTGCTCCATGGTTTGGCCAACGCGGGTGCCGTCGGCGTGGCGCACGTGCTGCGCCTTTTGCGCGACGAACTCGAAATCGCCATGGCGCTCACAGGTTGCCTCACCTTGGCCGATGCAGCCTCCACGCTGAGCCCTGCCCGATCTCGGTTTTGAGACGAGAGAGCTGCAGGCTCCCAGTCGACGTCAGCCCAGTGGTGGTGGCGGTCCGGCCCAGTCACCGCCCAGCGCCCTGTACAAATCGAGCGCCGCCGTGAGCCGCGACAGGCTTTGCGTGGTCAGCGCATCCAGCGCGGCAAACAAGGTGCGCTGCGCATCCAGCACCGACAGCAGATCGCCACTGCCCTCGCGGTAGCGCAGCTCGGCGAGTTGCAGCGAACGCCGCGCCTGCGCCACCACCTCGCGCTGCAGCGCCTCCTGCCGCTCGCTGCGGTCCACGTTGCCCAGGCCATCGTCGACTTCCTTCAGCGCGGTGCGGATGGCCTTGCCGTAGTTCTCGATCAACACCACACGCTGCGATTCGGTGGTGCGGATCTGCAGGCGCTGGCGCCCGCCATCAAAGATGGACTGCACCAGCGACAGGCCGATAGAGGCGCCGCGCGTGGGATCGGCCAGGCTGAGCAAGGCCGAAGTGCCCAGGCTTCCAGAAGCGGACAGCGAGAGGCTGGGCAGCAGCGCGGCGCGCGCGGCGTCCACGTTGGCATCGGCCGCGGCAAGCTGGGCCTCCGCGGAGGCCAGGTCGGGGCGGCGCGTGAGCAGCGATGACGGCAAGCCTGGCAACAACGCAGGCACACGCAGCTGAGCGAATTCGCCCGCCTCGGGCATGTAACCCTGCGGCACGCGGCCCAACAGCAGCGCGAGCGCCGTGCCCGTCTGGCGCTGTTGCAGCTCCAGCGGCAGCAAGGCCGTGCGTTGCGACAGCACCGTGGTGCGCTGTTGAGACACTTCCAGCGCGGTGGCCACGCCGTTGCGCTGGCGCGCTTCGACAATAGCCAGCACGCGCTCGGCGATCGCCAGGTTCTCCCGCGCTATGCGCAGGCGCTCGGCGGTGTTGAGCCACAGAAAATAGTTGTTGGCCACGCCGGACAGCAGCGTCAGGCGCGCGGTCTTCCAGTCGAATTCGCTGGCCTGCAACGAAGCCTCGCCCGCGCGCACGCCAGCTGCGATGCGACCCCAGAGATCGACCTCATAACTCACAGACAGCCCCACGCTGCTCGATTCGCGCGAGGTGGAAGGCGCGACCGGCCCGTCGCTGCGGTTGGTCGACAAGCCCACGCTGCCGTTCACCGAAGGCAGGCGCGACACGCCGGCCTGCTGCAAAGCCAGATCGGCCTGGCGGATGCGTTCGATGGCGATGCGCAGATCCGGGCTGCCTGCCTGCGCTTCTGCGATCAGGCGCTCCAGCGGCACCGAGCCGAACGACTGCCACCAGGCGGTGGTGAGCTGCGCGGCCTCAAGCGATGGTGCCGCCGGGCTCCAGGCAGCGGGCATCTCGACCGCGGGCGCACGCGCCGGGCCGGTTGTGGCGCAGGCCTGCAGCGCAAGCGCGATGGTCAGCACCAGCGGTTTGGCGAAGGGAAAGGCAAACGGTTTCATCACAGTGTTCATTCGGAAGAGAGGGCCACCACAGGGTCCAGCCGGGCGGCCTTGCGCGCCGGCAGATACCCGAAGATCAGACCCGTGGCAAACGCGCAGCCAAAGGCCAGCACCACCGGGGTCACGGAGAACTGCACGGCTGTTCCGGTGGCGCCGATCACAAAGGCCACGCCCAAACCGATGACGACACCGATCAGCCCCCCCAGCGCAGAGACCACCAGCGCCTCGATCAGGAACTGCTGCAGGATGTTGCGCATGCGCGCGCCGGTGGCCATGCGGATGCCGATTTCGCGCGTGCGCTCGGTCACGCTGACCAGCATGATGTTCATCACCCCGATGCCCCCCACCAGCAGCGAGATGGCGGCAATCGACCCGAGCAGGATGGTCATCGTGTTCTGCGTCTCGGTGGCGGTGTCGATGATGGACGCCATGTTGCGGATCTGGAAGTCGATCACGCCGTGGCGTTCGGCCAGCAGCGACTCCACCGCCGACTGCGTCTCATCAATGCGGCTCACGTCTTGCACCGCCACCGTCACGTTGCGCAGAAAGCGCTGGCCCGAGAGGCGCAGCTGGCTGGTTGCGTAAGGCACCAGCACGACATCGTCCTGGTCTTGCCCGCTGGGTGAAGCGCCGCGCGAACTCATCACACCCACCACCTGGAAGATCAGGTTGTTGACCAGCACGAATTTGCCCAGCGGCTCCTGACCGTCGGGAAACAGGGCCTTGGCCACGGTCTGGCCGAGCACCGCCACGGTGGCGTATTCCTGCTCGTCTTCCTCGGTGAAGAAAGTGCCGTGCTGCACACGCCATTGGCGCGCCAGTGGAAACTTGGCCGAGGTGCCCAGGATGCTGCTGGAGTAATCGGCGTCACCAAACCGCAGCGTGGCCGTGCTGCTTTGTTCGGGCACGGCGGCCACCACGTTGGGCACTTCCTTGTCGATCGCATTCACATCGGCCAGCACCAGCGTGGCGGTGTTGGAAAACCCGCGCTGGTTGGGCGCCCCCGGTCGCACCAGCAGCAGGTTGGAGCCCATGGCGCTGATGCGGTCGATCACCACTTGCTTGGCGCCGTCGCCAATGGCGAGCATGGCGATCACCGACGCCACGCCGATCACGATGCCCAGCAAGGTGAGGATGGCGCGGAACACATTGGCACGCAGCGCGCGCAGCGCCGTGCGGGCAGCCTCCACCACATCGCCCAGTTGCGAAATCTTGCCGCCGCGGGCGTGCCACGCTTGCGCAGCCAAGGCCGCTTCGCCTTCGGGTGGACGCGGGCCCGGATCGGACACGATGTCACCGTCCTTGATCTCGATCACGCGGTTGGCGTGCGCCGCCACCTCGGCCGCGTGCGTGATCAGGATCACCGTGTGACCCTTGGCCGCGAGGTCCTTGAGCAAGACCATCACATCGGCGCCGCTCTTGCTGTCCAGCGCTCCGGTGGGCTCGTCGGCGAGGATCACGCGGCCGCCGTTCATGAGAGCCCGCGCGATCGACACGCGCTGCTGCTGCCCACCCGAGAGCTGGTTGGGCCGGTGGTGCATGCGCTCGCCCAGACCCAGCGAGCCCAGCAGGTCGGCCGCGCGTGCATGCCGCTCGGCCGGCGGAATGCCCGCGTACACCGCGGGCACTTCCACGTTGTCCGCCGCGGTTCCGGTCGAGATCAGGTTGTAGCTCTGAAACACGAAACCGAACGCATCGCGCCGCAACTCGGCGAGCTCGTCGCGCTCGAACTCCGACACGTCGCGGCCCATGAACAAATAGCGACCGGTGGTGGGCTTGTCCAGGCAGCCCAGGATGTTCATCAAGGTCGACTTGCCCGAACCCGACGCACCCATGATGGCCACCAGCTCGCCGGGGTAGATCTTGAGGTCGATGCCGTGGAGCACTTCCACGGCGAGGTCGCCGTTGTTGTAGGTCTTGGTGATGCCACTCAGGTCAATCAGCGGTACGCCAAGCCTGTGCGCGGCATCGCGCAGCGCCAGGGCTTCGGGGGTGTGGGGCAACTGGCTCATCGGCGTGCCCCGCCGGCGGCGCCTGGGGGCATGCCACCCGGACCACCGAAGCCTTGCTGGCCCACGCCGGCACCTGGCTGCGCTGCGGCGCGGCGCGGGGTCTCGGGCTCGCGCACACCGGCGATCACGCGTTCGCCTTCCTTCAAGCCCGACAGCACTTCGGCATGCACACGGTTGCTGATACCGATGGTGATATCGCGTTCTTCGATGCTGCCGTCCTCGGCCATGACCTTCACCTTGGCCTGGCGCGGACCACGCGTGGAACGGGCAGTGCCTTCGTTGCGGGCCATGCCGGTGCTCACCTCAGGGAGGGTACGGGTGGTGCGCGCAGGCTCACCGGCCGTGGCTGGTGCGGTCGTTGCCGGCGCTCTGGCGCCCGCTGCTCCCGGTGCCGCCTGACCACCCTGCGCGTTCCGGTTGCCCTGCGCTGCATTGCGCTGGATCGTCAAGGCCGACATCGGCACCATCAACACACCCTTGGCGTCCGAAACCACAAAGAACACCTGTGCGGTCATTTGCGTCATCAGGCTGCGGTTGTTGTTGGGCACCTCGAACAGCGCGTTGTAGAGCACCACGTTGTTGGTCACGGTGGGCGTGGGCTCGACCTTCTTGAGCTCACCGTACCAACGCCGGCCCTGGCCACCCAGCGTCGTGAAGTACACCGGCATGCCCGCGCGCAGCTTGCTCACGTCGGCCTCGGACACCTGCGTCTGCACCGTCATCACCGACAGGTCGGCCACGCGCATGAGCGTGGGCGCGGACTGGTTGGTGTTGAGCGTCTGTCCCTGGCGAGCGGTGATGCTCACCACGGTGCCGCCCATGGGAGCATAAATTCTGGTGAACTTGAGGTTGGCCTCTTCCACCCGCATGCTGGCCTTCAACTGCTCCATCGACGCCTTCAGCGACTGAATCTGCGCGCGCGCGGTGCGCACCGTGGTCTCGGCGTTCTGCAAGGTCTCGGTGGTGGTCGCTTCTTCAACCATCAGGTTCTTCTGGCGCTGCAGATCACGCTCGGCCTTGCCAAGCGCCAATTCGCGCTCGGTCATCTGGGCCTGCTGCGAACGCAACTGCGCGCGGCTGGCCTCCACCCGCGCGATCGAGGTCTCGGCGTCGATCTCGGCCAGCAGGTCACCCTCTTTGACCTCGCTGCCCACTTCCACCAGGATCTTGCGAAGCTGGCCCGACACCTGAGCGCCCACGTCCACGTAGTCGCGCGGCTGCAGCGAGCCGGTGGCGCTGACCTGGTCTTCAATGTCGCCGCGCTGCACGGTGGCGGTGATGAAGGCGCTCTCGGTCTTGTTGCCCGGGCCGTATTGGACCCAGGCGAGCCAGCCA
>JANPKR010000309.1:0-3170 GCA_031426175.1 Hydrogenophaga sp.
AGTCGACCAGCGAAGAGCACAAACCCAACCAGAGCCCCGACACCAGCGCGGTGCGCAGCCAGCAGACGGTGGAAGACGGCGCCGCCGCCAGCGCCACCCCGTCGGGTGTGCCGGGTGCCGTGAGCAACCAGCCGCCCGCCACCGGCACCGCCCCCATCAACGGCGCCGCTGCGCCGGTGGGTGTGGCCGCCCAGGGTGGCACCGACAAACCGGGCTCCATGCGCCGCGAGTCGGTGGTGAACTACGAGGTGGACAAGACGGTGAAGGTGGTGCGCGAATCCAGCGGCCAGATCCGGCGACTCAGCGCAGCGGTGGTGATCAACCACCGCACCACGACCGACAAAGCAGGCAAGGAAACCACCGTGGCCATTCCGGCCGCGCAGCTGGAACAGATGACCGCCCTCGTGCGCGAGACCATCGGCTTCAACAAGGACCGCGGCGATTCGGTGAACGTGGTCAACGCGGTCTTCAATGTGGAGAAGACCAGCGAGGTGGAAGAGATCGCCTGGTGGAAGCAGGCAGAGAACCAGGAATTCCTGCGGGGTCTGGCCTGGCCGCTGGGCATGGTGGGCCTGGGCCTGCTGGTGCTCATGGGCATGGTGCGCCCGGGCCTCAAGCTCATCAAGACGCCGGTGGTGCGACGCGACCAGACCGAGCTGCAGCCGCTGAGCGCCATGCTCAACGAAGCGCCGGAACGCCCCGGCCTGCCGATGCCAAGCAACGAACCCACCGCCGAGAGCCAGCGCCTCAACGACGCCAAGCGCCTGGCTTTGGAGAACCCCATGGCCGTGGCGAACATTGTCAAAGGCTGGGTGAATGGCGAGGCACCGGCATGAGCCGGCGCCACCCCCTGCGCCGCTTTGCGGCTTCCCCCACTCTAGCCTTCGGCGGGAGGGGGACGGCACCTGAGGTCTGGCAGAGCCAGTCCCTCGATGCCCCTGGTTTCGAGCACTTCGCTCCAGACAATTTTTTGTACATCGCGTGAGAAGGATCTGAAAAATGGAAGACCAGGGAATCCAGGACGCCGCGATCTTTCTCATGTCGATCGGCGAGGAAGAAGCGGCCGAGGTGTTCAAACACCTCAGCCCGAAAGAAGTGCAGAAGCTCGGCGAGACGATCGCCAAGACGCGCTCGGTCTCACACGATCGGGTGGACCAGGTGATGCAGAAGTTCACCGGCGCGGCCTCCTCCCAGAGCCTGCTGGTGTCCGACACCGACAACTACGTGCGCGCCGTGCTCAAGCGCGCGCTGGGCGACGACAAGGCTTCGCTGCTGATCGACCGCATCCTGCAAGGCGGCGACGTCTCGGGCATCGAGAGCCTGAAGTGGATGGACCCGGCTTCCATTGCCGAACTGCTGCGCAACGAACACCCGCAGATCGTGGCGGCCATCCTGGTGCACCTGGAATCCGACCAGACCGCCGGCGTGCTCAAGAACTTCACCGAGCGCACCCGCAACGAGGTGATGCTGCGCATCGCCACGCTCGAAGGCATCCAGCCCACCGCGCTGAAAGACTTGAACGAGGTGCTGTTCAAGGTGCTCGCCGGTGGCGACAAGATCCGCAAAACCTCGATGGGTGGCGTGAAAACCGCCGCCGAAATCATCAACATGATGGGCTCGCAGATCGAGACCTCGGTGATCGATTCGATCCGCGAGTTCGACGCCGAGCTCGCGCAGAAGATCATGGACAAGATGTTTGTGTTCGAGGACCTGCTCAAGCTCGACGGCAAGTCGGTGCAGCTGGTGCTGAAGGAAGTGTCCACCGATTCGCTGGTGGTCTCGCTCAAGGGCGCCACCAACGAGTTGCGGGAACTGGTGCTGGCCAACATGTCCACCCGGGCGGCCGAAGCGCTGCGCGAAGACCTCGAATCGCGCGGCCCGATGCGTCTGTCGGAGGTGGAGACGCAGCAAAAGGAAATCCTGAAGATCGTGCGCCGCCTGGCCGATGAGGGTCAGATCATGATCGGCGGTGGCGGCGAAGACGAGGCTTTTGTATGACCTGGATGGGCAACTGACCATGGCCTCCAAACCCAATCCCCATTCCCGCTTCATCCCGCGCGAAGAAATCGAGGGTGTGGCCGCCTGGCACTTCTCGGCCGTGGATGGCAGCGAAGAGCATCTGCAGGCACCCGCTGGCGACAGAGGTGAAGGCGTGACCAGCGAGGTGCTGCAGGAAGCACGCCAGCAGGCGTATGCCGAAGGTTTCGAGCGTGGGCACGAGGCCGGCGGCCAGGAGGTGCGTGATGCCCTGGAGGCCACGGTGCGCAAGACCTCCGAAGAAACCGCGGTGCGCATGGCGCAGTTGCTGCACAACACCAAAGACCACCTGAAGAAAAGCGAAGAGAAGATCTCGCGCCACATCCTGGAGCTGGCTTGCGACCTGGCCCGCCAGGTGGTGCGCCAGGCCATCGCCAGCGACCCGCAGCACATGAAGCCGGTGATCGCGGAAGCCCTGTCGCAACTGGTGGACGACGGCCTGCCCGCCACCGTGCGCATGAACCCGGGCGACCTCGCGCTCATGAAGGGTGTGCTGCAGGAAACCCTCAACAGTCCGTTGCCCGAGTTCGTGGCCGATGCCCAGATCAGCCCCGGTGGCTGCCTGATCGAGTCCAGCACCTCGGCGGTGGACGCCACGATCGAAAAGCGCTGGTCGCGCGCCGTGGGCAACCTCGGCATGAACGTGGCCTGGACCCCGGGAAATGAAAATGTCTGACAGCACGTTCGGCACCGAGAGCCGCTGGGGCCATTTCATGGACGACGTGCGTGTCAACGCCAGCGTGGAAACACCGCTGGAGGTGCGCGGCACGCTCACCCGCCTGGCCGGATTGGTGCTGGAGGCCGTGGGCCTGAAGGTGCCGGTGGGTTCGCAATGCCTGATCGGCAACGGCAACCGCGAGCCGGTGCTGGCCGAGGTGGTGGGCTTCTCCAACGACCGTGCCTTCCTCATGCCCGCGGGCGACACCCATGGCCTCTCCAGTGGCGCGAGCGTCACGCCGCTGGCACCCTACCGCACCGTGCCTCGCGTGGGTCACACCAACAAACCACCCTCGCCCGACGACCGCGGCACGCTGCGCCTGCCGCTGGGCAAGGGCCTGCTCGGCCGCGTGGTCGACTCGCACGGCAACCCCATGGACCACATGGGCCCGATCACCGACGTGGACATCGAACCG
>JANPKR010000310.1:0-1542 GCA_031426175.1 Hydrogenophaga sp.
TGGTCCACCATGGTGGTTTTGCCATGGTCAACGTGGGCAATGATGGCGATGTTGCGGATTTGTTTGCTCATGATGCGAGTTCCGGTGAGGTTTCCAGGATTTGCTGTATTTCGATGGGGCTCAGCAGCCGCCCCGGGATCAGTTCACCCGATTGGGTGTGCGCGCTGCCCAGCAGCACGGCTTCTTGTGAAAACGATTCATTGCCGGTCGGCACGGGGCCGAACACAGCCACGCGCTCGCTGTCTGGCCAGGCACCACGGCGGCGCAGGCCGCTGAGGAAACGTCCGGCATCCTCAGCCTCCAGCGTGACGGTCTCGTGTCCGTCAAGCAAGGTTTGCGTCGGCAGCAACAGCGCCATGCGTTCGTGCTCATCCAGCGCTTCCAAGGCATCGAGCCTGATGCACTGCGACGCATCGAACGGGCCGGTCTCGGTTCTCCGCAGCATGCTCAGGTGACCGCCACAACCGAGGACCTCGGCGATGTCTTCACCCAGTGTGCGGATGTAGGTGCCCTTGCTGCAGCGCACGCGAAGGCGCAGAAACGGTGCGTCCCCTTGCAACTGCATGTCCAGCAAGTCCAGGTCGTGGATGACGACGTGGCGCGCTTCGCGCTCCACCGTCTCACCCTGGCGGGCGTATTCGTACAAGGGCTTGCCGTCCCGCTTCAGGGCGCTGTGCATGGGCGGCACCTGGGCGATCGGGCCCATGAAACCGTCCAGCACCTCGACCACCTGCCCCGGCGTGCAAGCCACGTCGCGGGTCTGAATGACCTCGCCCTCGGTATCACCGGTGCTGGTTTTCACACCCAGGCGCACCACGGTCTCGTAGGTCTTGTCGGCATCCAGGTGAATCTGGCTGAACTTGGTGGCCGCCCCAAAACACAGCGGCAGCACACCGCTGGCCAGCGGATCAAGCGTGCCAGTGTGGCCCGCCTTCTCGGCCCTCAGCAACCACTTGGCCTTTTGCAAAGCCTGGTTGCTGGAGAGCCCCAGCGGTTTGTCGAGCAACAGCACCCCGTGCACAGGGCGCCGTTGCACCCTGGTGCGTGGCGCGTGCATGTCTACTCTTCCTTTGAACGAGAGGAGACTGCCTTGGAGATCAAGGCATTCATGTCGGCCGCGCGCTCGGTGGTGCGGTCGAACACGAAGTGCAGCGTGGGCACGGTGTGGATGTGCAGCCGCTTGAACAGACCGCTGCGCAGGAAACCCGCCGCAGCGTTGAGACCTTCCAGCGTTTCGGCAGGGTCACCGGTGAGCAGGCTGAAGAACACCTTGGCATGGGCATAGTCGGGGGTGACCTCGACTGCGTTGATCGTGACCATGCCCACCCGCCGGTCTTTCAACTCGCGCGCGATCAGCTCGGCCAGATCCCGTTGGATCTGGTCGGCCACGCGGAAACCGCGGTTGGGAACGGATGAAGCTTTGCGAGGCATGGTTTACAGCGTGCGAGCCACTTCCTTGACTTCGAAGAATTCGAGCTGGTCGCCTTCCTTGATGTCGTTGTAGTTCTTCAGCTTGATACCGCACTCGAAGCCTTCCTTGAC
>JANPKR010000311.1:0-1784 GCA_031426175.1 Hydrogenophaga sp.
GCCATGTACCAGGCCAAGTCGCTCGGGCGCAACACGGTGTGTTTCTTCGACCCCGGCATGCAGGCCACGGTGAGCGCCAACGCCACGGTGAGCTCCGACCTGCGCGTGGCGCTGCGCGAGCAACAGTTCATCGTCTATTACCAGCCTCAGGTGGACCGCGTGGGTGTGATCACGGGTGTGGAAGCACTGGTGCGCTGGCAGCACCCGGAGCGCGGCCTGATGACGCCCATCGAATTCATCCCGGTGGCCGAAGACACCGGTCTGATCCTGCCGCTGGGCCAGTGGGTGCTGGAGACCGCGTGTGAACAACTGGCGGTCTGGGCGCACCGACCGCAGACCGCGAGCTTGAGCATCGCCGTGAACGTGAGCGTGCGCCAGTTCCGACACCCCGATTTTGTGGACATGGTGATGGCCGCGATCCAGCGCACCGGCATCCGTCCACACCGGCTCAAGTTGGAGCTCACCGAGAGCCTGCTGGCCGACCGCATGGAAATCACCATCGACAAAATGGGCATGCTCAAGGCCCTGGGTGTCACGCTGTCGCTCGACGATTTCGGTGTGGGCTACTCGTCGCTCTCGGTGCTCAAACGCCTGCCGCTGGACCAGCTCAAGATCGACAAGGGCTTTGTGGCCGACGTGCTGACCGACCCCAACGACGCCGCGATCTCGCGCGCCATCATCGCGCTGGCGCAGAGCCTGAGCCTGCAGGTGGTGGCCGAGGGCGTGGAGACGCAGGAACAGCGCGACTTCCTGGCCTACCAGGGCTGCGACCAGTTCCAGGGCCACCTGTTCTCCAGGCCGCTGCCGATCGAGGCGCTGGACGCGATGCTGGAGAACCCCACGTCAGGCATGCTGGTCGCGGGCTGATCCTTCAGCTGGTGAACAGCGCCACATTGCCGCCGGCGGCGGTGGTGTTGATGGTCAGGGTCTGCTCGGCGCAGAAGCGCTGCAGGTAGTTGGGCCCACCGGCTTTGGGGCCGGTACCGCTCAAGCCTTCGCCGCCGAAGGGCTGCACGCCCACCACGGCGCCGATCATGTTGCGGTTCACATAGACGTTGCCCACGCGCGCCGCACCGGCCAAGGCCAGGGCCCGGCTGTCGATGCGGGTCTGGATGCCCAGCGTGAGGCCGTAGCCCAGTGCGTTGATCTGCTGCACCACGGCCATCGGGTCGCCGCCCCAGCGCACCACCTGCAGCACCGGGCCGAAGATCTCCTGCGTCACCTCGGCGATCGACGCCACCTCGAACATCTGCGGCGCGATCACATGCGCCAGGGCGGGCACAGCGCGGCGGCTGCCCAGCAGCGGTTTGGCGTCGGCGTGCAGGCGCTGCACGTGGCGCGTGATGCCCTCGAACGCCTCGGCATCGATCACCGGCCCGAGGTCGGTGGCCAGATCGGCCGGATCGCCCGCGACCAGTTCCTTCGCAGCTCCTTCGATCATCTCGATCACGCCATCGGCAATGGCTTCGTGCACGCACAGCAGGCGCAGCGCCGAGCAGCGCTGGCCCGCGCTGCGAAACGCGCTCTGCACCACCGCATCAGCCACCTGCTCGGGCAGCGCCGTGCTGTCGACCAGCATGGCGTTGATGCCGCCGGTCTCGGCAATCAGCGGAATGATGGGGCCGTCTTTGGCGGCCAGCGCGCGCTGGATGATCTTGGCCACTTGTGTGGAGCCGGTGAACACCACACCGGCAATGCCCGGTTGAGCCACCAGCGCCGCGCCCACGGTTTCGCCCGGGCCGTGCAGCAGTTGCAGGGCAGCGGCGGGCACACCGGCGGCGTGC
>JANPKR010000312.1:0-4378 GCA_031426175.1 Hydrogenophaga sp.
GAGGTGGTGTTGCACAGCGAAAACGGCATCCTGGGCATGGGCCCGGCACCGGCCGCGGGTGAGGAAGACTACGACCTCATCAACGCCGGCAAACAGCCGGTGACGCTGCTGCCCGGTGGTGCCTACTTTCACCACGCCGACAGCTTCGGCATGATGCGCGGCGGGCATCTGGACATCTGCGTGCTTGGCGCGTTCCAGGTCTCGGCCAACGGCGATCTGGCCAACTGGAGCACCGGCGAGCCCGGCGCCATACCCGCCGTGGGTGGCGCGATGGACCTGGCCGTGGGCGCCAAACAGACCTGGGTGATGATGGACCTGCTCGACAAACAAGGCCGCAGCAAGGTGGTGCCCACTTGCAGCTACCCGCTCACCGGTGTCGCCTGCGTGAAACGCATCTACACCGATCTCGCCACACTCGCGTGCACACCGCTGGGCCTCAAGCTCATCGACAAGGTCGATGGCCTGGAACACGCCGAACTCGAACGCCTGGTGGGTTTGAAGATCGCCCAATAGTCTTGTCGGGATGCACCCGTTTCATCTACTCGGGCACACCCTTTTCCCCGGTCGGGCTGAGCCTGTCGAAGCCCTCTCGCCACACTCGAGCGAGGACTTCGACAAGCTCAGTCCGAACGGATACCCCTACCGATCGTCTTGAGCCTGTCGAAGGGCAAGCTCAGGGCGAACGGTGTTTTTGAAGTACCTGCCATGACCCAAGCCTTCATCTGCGACGCCATCCGCACCCCCATCGGCCGTTACGGCGGCGCGCTCTCCAGCGTGCGCACCGACGACCTCGGCGCCATCCCGCTGCGCGCGCTGATGCAGCGCAACCCGGGGGTGGACTGGGCCAGCATCACCGACGTGATCTTCGGCTGCGCCAACCAGGCCGGTGAAGACAACCGCAACGTGGCCCACATGGCCAGCCTGCTGGCCGGTCTGCCACTGGAAGTGCCCGGCGCCACCATCAACCGGCTCTGCGGTTCGGGGCTGGACGCCCTGGGCACAGCCGCGCGCGCCATCCGCTCGGGTGAGGCCGGTCTCATGATCGCGGGTGGTGTGGAGAGCATGAGCCGCGCGCCATTCGTGATGCCCAAAGCCGAGAGCGCCTTCGGCCGCAACAACGCCGTGTACGACACCACCATTGGCTGGCGCTTCGTCAACAAGCTGATGAAGGAGAAGTACGGCGTGGACTCCATGCCCGAAACCGCCGAGAACGTGGCGGTGGAATTCAAGATCGAGCGTGAAGCGCAGGACCGCATGGCCCTGGCCAGCCAGACCAAGGCCGTGGCCGCGCAGAAGGCCGGGCACCTGGCGCGCGAGATCGTGGCGGTGACGATCGCGCAGAAGAAGGGCGACGCGATCGTGGTGGAGCACGACGAACACCCGCGCGCCACCACCATGGAGTCGCTCGCCAGGCTCAAGGGCGTGGTGCGGCCCGACGGCAGCGTGACCGCCGGCAACGCCAGTGGCGTAAACGACGGTGCCTGTGCCCTGCTGCTGGCCGATGAAGCCAGCGCGAAGAAAAACGGCCTCACGCCGCGCGCCCGTGTGGTCGGCATGGCCACCGTGGGCGTGGCCCCGCGCATCATGGGCATCGGCCCGGCACCGGCCACGCAGAAGGTGCTGGCGCTCACCGGTTTGTCGCTGGCGCAGATGGACGTGATCGAACTCAACGAAGCCTTTGCCGCGCAGGGCCTGGCCGTGCTGCGCATGCTCGGCCTGCCGGACGACGACGAGCGCGTGAACGCCTGGGGCGGCGCAATCGCGCTGGGCCACCCGCTGGGCGCCAGCGGCGCGCGGCTGGCCACCACCGCGGTGAACCGCCTGCACGCCACGGGTGGGCGCTACGCGCTGTGCACCATGTGCATCGGCGTGGGGCAGGGCATTGCGCTGGTGATCGAACGCGTCTGAGGGGCGCGTTCTCCGACCCGCGCAAAGCGGATTTGCGCGGTACCTGTTGGCGTCGTGTTTGGTGCCGGTTTGCTTGTCGAGCTGCCGCGCGAGATCGACGCGTTGCGCGGCCAGATTCTCGGTCCGTTTCAGCTGAAGAATTAGGGCCTGCGCGTGGCGCGTCACCAGGTGGACTGCGCAGCCTGACGATCGCGCCGACAATACCCCCACTGCAACGAGCCCGCATCGACATGCGGGCTCTTCTTTTTGTCTGTCGCCCGTGGCTCTGTCCCTCATCACCGATCCGTTTTTTTACGCCGTGGCCATTCCGGCCGTGCTGCTGTTGGGCGTGAGCAAGAGCGGATTCGGGGCCGGCTTTGGGTCGCTGGCGGTGCCCATGATGGCGCTGGCTGTGACCGTGCCGCAAGCCGCGGCCATCCTCATGCCGGTGCTGCTGCTGATGGACCTGCTGGGCATGGCGGCGTTTCGCAAGAACGTGGACCGGCGCCTGCTGATGTTCCTGTTGCCTTTTGGGTTGGCGGGCATCGTGGTCGGGGCGCTGCTCTTCAAGCTGCTGGACGCGCGCATGGTGGCCGGCATCGTGGGCGTGTTCACGCTGCTCTTTCTGGCCCAGCGGCTGGTGTCCCCGCCCAAGCCCGGCAGCGCGCCGCCGCCGAAATGGATCGGCGCTTTGCTCAGCATCACCGCGGGCTTCACCAGCTTCATCGCGCACGCGGGCGGGCCACCGCTCAACGCGTATGTGATTCCGCTGCGCCTGTCGCCCCTGTTGTTCACAGGCACGCTGGCCTTCTTCTTTTTCTTCATCAACCTCGCCAAGTGGATTCCCTACGCCTGGCTGGGTTTGCTCGATGTACGCAACATGACGACCTCGCTGGCGCTGTTGCCGTTCGCACCCATCGGTGTGTGGGTGGGCGTGAGGATTGCACACCGTATCCAACCCGTGTTGTTTTACCGGCTGGTCTACACGGGGATGTTCCTCACTGGTTGCAAACTGGTTTGGGACGCGCTGGCGATACCATAGGCGCTCGCCGTACATGCCCTTGCCCGCGCCTTCGCCGTGCGGGCTGACCTTGCGCCAAGGAGCTCCAGATGCCGATCGTGGTGGTTGCCAATCCCAAAGGAGGCGTGGGCAAATCCACGCTGTCGACCAACGTTGCGGGCTACTTCGCCAGCCAGGGCCACCCGGTGATGCTCGGCGATGTGGATCGTCAGCAGTCGTCGGCGCTGTGGCTGAAATTGCGTCCGCCGGTCGCACGACCGATCCAGAGCTGGGCCGTGTCGCACGACCTGATTGCCCGCCCGCCCAAGGACACCACCCATGTGGTGCTGGACACCCCGGCCGGCCTGCACGGCTGGCGTTTCAAGGACGTGCTCAAGATCGCTGACAAGGTGCTGGTGCCGCTGCAGCCCAGCATCTTCGACATCTACGCCACCCGCGCTTTTCTTGACGAACTCGCCGAAACGCGCCGTGCGGACAAGCTGCAGATCGGCATCGTGGGCATGCGGGTCGACCCGCGCACGATCTCGGCCGACAAACTCAACGAATTCGTGGCCAGCCTGGGCCTGCCGGTGCTGGGCACACTGCGCGACACGCAAAACTACATCCACCTCGCGGCACGCGGCCTCACGCTGTTCGACGTGGCACCTGGTCGGGTGGAAAAAGATTTGCAGCAGTGGCAAGCCATTTGCCAGTGGCTGGACGCCTGAGCGCCTCCCGCTGTCCCGGTGCCGACATGCCCTGGAGCCTGCCGGCCGTACAGTGAACCGCATGAAAACATTCGAATCCTTGGCCGATGTGGCGGCCTGTGTGGGCCAGGAAGTGGCCGTGAGCGACTGGGTCACCATCACTCAGGAGCAGGTCAAAGGTTTTGCCGAGGCTACCGGCGACCACCAGTGGATCCATGTCGATGTGGAGCGCGCGAAGGCGGGCCCGTTCGGCGCGCCGATTGCACACGGCTTCCTCACGCTGTCCCTGTTGCCGGTGTTCTTCGAGTCGGCGCTTGAGATCAAGGGCTCCAGCATGGGGGTGAACTACGGCCTGAACCGTGTGCGCTTCACCTCGCCCGTGCCGGTGGGCAGTCGGGTGCGGGCCCGCATGACGCTGCAGGCCTGCGAGGCCATCGAACACGGTGGCCAGCAAATGACCTGGGGCGTGGTTGTCGAGCGCGAGGGCGCGGACAAACCGGTGTGTTTCGCCGAATCGCTGGTCCGGCGCTATCCCTGACAAGCCGGGAAGGCGGGCTCGGGTTATTTGATCCGCATGAGCTGCTTGGGCTCAAGCCAGCCTTCGAAGCACTGAATCAACGCGTTGATGCGCTCGGCGGCGACAGACTGGTCGTGCTGTTGCGAGATGAGCTGAAAGGCGTCGTTGCGCAGCATCCACAGTTCTTGTGGCGTGCGGGCCGATTCAATCTTGGTGCGCAAGCGCAGCGCCTGCTGGTCGATGCAATCTTCAATCGCGCGCAGGAAT
>JANPKR010000313.1:0-2223 GCA_031426175.1 Hydrogenophaga sp.
GCAATGAACACGGATCCGTCAATGGCCCCAACGAGAAACAGCCCACCGAGTACCAGTCGCGGCAGCGTCAACAACCAGAATTTGCTCATGCGGTCACCTCTTGCGCGGCGAGTACCGGTGCCGTGCGGCCGAATTCATGAACGCAAGCATCCACTGCGGCAAATGCGTTGTGGCGGACGTACTGAGCCTGAAGGCGACGCGCATGCAGTTTGTATCGGGGATCGGACAGCACCGTGTGAACGGCCATGCGAATCGCACCCACCTCCGGGCGGCTGGTCAACAGGTTGATGGCGGCGCCGGTGTGCGCAGCGCGGGCAGTCACCTCGATCTTGTCCTCTGATTGACCGGCCAGCACCAGCGGCACGCCGTGGCCGAGTGCTTGCTGGATTCCTCCGTATCCCCCATTGCTCACTAGAACATCGACGCACGGCATCAAGTGGTCGAAGGGGATGAATTCGGCCACGAGTGCATTGGCGGGAAGGGGGCCGAGGTCCACGCCGGAGCGACCCGTCACAGCGATCACCACCACATTCATGTCGGCCAGCGCGAGCAAGGTGGGCTTGATCAGTTCGTTGAAATCCCGGTTGGCAATGGTTCCTTGCGAAACAGCCACCACCTGCTTCGCCTCGAGAACACGACTCCACCAGGAGGGTGGCGAGAACGCCAGCCGCGCAGTCGGCAGGGCACCGACATAGCGCAGCCCTGTCGGGGCATCACTGCGTTCGTACTCCAGCTCCACAATTGACAACTGAAGGAATTGGTCCGGTAGCGAAACCATGCCGTCGAATACAAAAGGCGGTGGCAGATTTGCGCCCAGCTCGCGCAACACCTGCACCAGATGGCCTTGCGCACGAACAAACACTTCGTGGGCCACCAGCGAGTTCAGTTCGCGGTTGCGTGCGCGGCCTGACTCCGAGTTGTCCGGTGCCAGGCCGAGCCCGAATGGTGCGGTGTCGATGCTGGTCAGCGGAAGCGGTGTCACGCCGATACCGATCACGCCGTTTGGCCGCAGTCCGGGTGCGCCGAGCAGCACGGGCCACATGCCCAGGAACACGGTGTCATGGAGCAACACCACGGGTCCGCCTGGTTTTTCGTGCCGGGCTTCGCGCAGCAGTGCTTGCAGTGCCTGGTGTTGTTGCGCGATCGGGTCGACAAAGAGGTGGCGTACATCGAAATCGATCTGCGCGGGCCCGATCGCCTCGCACGCGCGATCTGGAAACGCTGCCGGGTCAGAGACGTCGAAGTCTGCATTGCCGTTGAGTGCCACGAAAGTCGCTCCGCTGGATTCGGCAGCAGCCTTGAAGGCCGAGCCCGACAGAAACGTGACGTGGTGACCGCGATCAACCAGCTCTGCGGCAATGGTCAACAGGGGTGCGGCGTGTCCGTAAACGGGGGTTGCGGCGATGATGACTCTTGTCATGGGGGAGATTCCTTGGGTTGGCTGGGTAAAATTGATGTGCCCATAGTACATTCAATACAGTGATCATGTATTGAAAGTAGTTTCGATATGTACACCAGTCCCCCATGACCAAAAGAGCCTACACATCCCCCCTGCGCGCCGCCAACAGCGCCGCCACGCGCGAACGCATCCTCGAAGCTGCTCAGCATTGTTTCGAACAGTTGGGCTTTGCTGGAACGACGATGCGTGCCATCGCCGAACTGGCGGGCGCGTCGGTCGAGTCGGTGAACCTTGCAGGGACCAAACGGGAGTTGCTGATGGCGGCACTCAGGCGCGCCACCTCTCTGGTCGAGACCGATGCCAAGCTGCTCGATCTTCCAGAGCCCAAGGCCCTGTTCCAAGAGAAGGACTCGGTCGTGGCACTGGCGAACCTGATGTCCTGGGTTGCTGCGAGCAACCAGCGCATATCCCGTCTCTGGCGAACTTTCGATCAGGCTGCGGACACCGATGCGGTTGTCCGTGCCGACTACGCCGACTTCCTCGCAAGAATGCGCGCGGAGAGTTCACGCGCGGTGCAAGAACTGGGTAAACGGGGAGCGCTGCGCACCGACATCACCGAGGCCGAGCTGGCCGACCTGCTTTGGTTGGCCGTTCTCCCCGATCAGCACCGTCGGCTGTGTGACCAGGCGGGCTGGTCTCAGGAGCGCTATCAACAGTGGCTCATCGAAGCGGCGACCACCACTATCTTGGCACCCCATCTGATCAGGCGTTTGCCAACTTGAGATAGCCCGAGACATTCTTCCTCGGTAGACGCGGCCTTGGTT
>JANPKR010000314.1:0-2283 GCA_031426175.1 Hydrogenophaga sp.
GAAGAGTTCCCCGACCGCGTGCTCTGGGGCACCGACTGGCCGCACCCCAACCTGAAGGACCACATGCCCGACGACGGCCTGCTGGTGGACTTCATTCCGCAGATCGCGCCCACGGCACAGGCGCAGAAGAAGCTGCTCGTGGACAACCCCATGAAGTTGTATTGGCCAGAGGAGGTCTGACATGGCTTTGGACAAACCCTACCTGGACGTGCCCGGCACGACCATCTTCGACGCCGAGCAAAGCCGCAAAGGCTACTGGCTCAACCAGTTCTGCATGAGTCTGATGAAGGCCGAGAACCGCGAGCGTTTCAAGAAGGACGAGCGCGCTTACCTCAACGCGTGGGACATGACGGAAGAGCAGAAGCAGGCCGTGCTCGCGCGGGATCTCAACTGGTGCATCCGCCTGGGCGGCAATATCTACTTTCTCGCCAAGATCGGGGCCACCGATGGCAAGAGCTTCCAGCAGATGGCGGGCTCCATGACCGGCATGACCGAGGATGAGTACCGCAACATGATGATTGGCGGCGGTCGTTCGGTCGAAGGCAATCGTGTGGTCGGCGAAGACGGCAGCGCACAGGCGCACCGCCAGCCCCAAGGCTCTGCAGGCCAGAAAGTGAACTGAACATGGCACGCATCACCGCATCCGTCTACACCTCCCACGTCCCCGCCATCGGCGCTGCACTCGATCTCGGCAAGACCCACGAGCCTTACTGGCAGCCGGTCTTTCAAGGCTACGAGTTCGGCAAACAATGGCTGAAGGACAACCAGCCCGACGTGATCCTGCTGGTGTTCAACGACCACGCCACGGCCTTCAGCCTCGACATGATCCCGACCTTTGCCATCGGCACCGCCGCCGAGTACCAGCCGGCCGACGAGGGCTGGGGTCCGCGCCCGGTGCCCAAGGTGGTTGGCCATCCGGAACTGTCGGCGCACATCGCGCAGTCGGTGATCCAGCAGGACTTCGACCTCACCATCGTCAACAAGATGGACGTGGACCACGGCCTGACCGTGCCGCTCTCGCTGATGTGCGGCCAGCCTCAGGCCTGGCCTTGCCCGGTGATTCCTTTTGCCGTCAACGTGGTGCAGTACCCTGTGCCCAGTGGTCGGCGCTGCTACAACCTGGGCAAGGCGATTGCCAAGGCGGTGGCGAGTTTTGACGAAGACCTCAATGTGCAGATCTGGGGCACGGGCGGCATGAGCCACCAGCTGCAGGGGCCACGCGCGGGCCTGATCAACAAGGAATTCGACAACGCTTTCCTCGACAAGCTGATCAACGACCCCGAAGCCGCGGCCAGCATCCCGCACATCGACTACGTGCGCGAGGCCGGCAGTGAAGGCATTGAACTCGTGATGTGGCTGATCGCGCGCGGCGCCATGGCCGATGCTGCCGGTGGGCCGAAGCCCAAGGCGGTACGCCGCTTTTATCATGTGCCTGCGTCGAACACGGCGGTGGGCCACCTGATCCTGGAGAACACCTGACATGACCAAAACCATCAAAGTCGCGCTCGCCGGCGCCGGTGCCTTCGGCATCAAACACCTGGACGGCATCAAGAACATCGATGGAGTTGAAGTCGTCTCGCTCATCGGGCGCGAACTCGACAAGACGCAAGAGGTCGCGACGAAGTACGGCATCCGGCACGTCACCACCGATCTGGCTGAGAGCCTCGCGCTCAAGGAGCTCGATGCTGTCATTCTCTGCACGCCCACCCAGATGCACGCCGAGCAAACCCTGGCCTGCCTGAAGGCCGGCAAACACGTGCAAGTGGAGATTCCGCTGGCCGACAGCCTGGCCGGTGCCAGGGCCGTGGTGGAAGAGCAGAAGAAAACCGGTCTGGTCGCCATGTGCGGCCACACGCGCCGCTTCAACCCCAGCCACCAATACGTGCACAACGAAATCACGGCGGGCCGGTTCAACATCCAGCAGATGGATGTGCAGACCTACTTTTTTCGCCGCACCAACACCAACGCGCTGGGCCAGGCGCGCAGCTGGACCGACCACCTGCTGTGGCACCACGCTGCGCACACGGTGGATTTGTTTGCCTACCAGTGCGGCAGCCCGATCGTGCAGGCCAACGCCATCCAGGGTCCGATCCATCCCACACTGGGCATCGCCATGGACATGAGCATCCAGCTGAAAGCCGCCAACGGCGCCATCTGCACGCTGAGCCTGAGCTTCAACAACGACGGACCGCTCGGTACCTACTTCCGCTACATCGGCGACACCGCGACCTACCTCGCGCGTTACGACGACCTGTTCACCGGCAAGGAAGAAAAGATCGATGT
>JANPKR010000315.1:0-8270 GCA_031426175.1 Hydrogenophaga sp.
CAAGCTGATCGACATCGTCTTGCGCCAGCCACTGGACGAGCGCGACGCGATCAGCGACCTGGCCAACACCTACCTGCCCACCAGCAGTGGCCAGAGCATTCCGCTGTTGCAGATTGCCCAGCCGGTGCTGGACTGGGAGGCCGGCGTGTTGTGGCGCGAGAACCGCGACTACGCGATCACGGTGCAGGGCGATGTGGTGGAAGGTCTGCAAGGCGCCACCGTCACGGCCGAGCTGCAGCCGGAGCTGAAAAAGATCAGCGACAGCTGGGCCGCGCGGGGGCTGTCCGACTACCGCATCGAGGTGGCCGGTGCCGTGGCCGAGAGCAGCAAGGGTTCGTCTTCGATCGCCGTGGGTATTCCTCTCATGTTGTTCATCGTGTTCACCCTGCTCATGCTGCAGTTGCAGAGCTTCAGCCGCTCGATGCTGGTGTTCCTCACCGGCCCCTTGGGCCTGGCGGGCGTGGCGGCTGCGCTTCTGCTGCTCAACCGGCCGTTCGGTTTCGTGGCGCTGCTGGGGGTGATCGCGCTCATGGGCATGATCCAGCGCAACTCGGTGATCCTGATCGACCAGATCGAGCAGGACCGGGCGCGCGGTGTGCCGGCCTGGGACGCGGTGGTGGAGTCTGCGGTGCGGCGAATGCGGCCCATTGTGTTGACGGCTGCCGCTGCGGTGCTGGCGATGATTCCTTTGTCGCGCAGCGTGTTCTGGGGTCCGATGGCGGTGGCGATCATGGGCGGCCTCGTGGTGGCCACCGTTTTGACATTGCTGGCGCTGCCGGCCATGTACGCGGCGTGGTTCCGGGTGAAAAGGGAGCCTGAGCAAACGTCGGCGTGAGCGGGCCGAGGGCCGGATCACCCGGCGTCGAAGCCCACTTGGTCAACAATGAGGCAACCACCCCCAAACACGCCGAGTTCTTCCCATGCGAATTGCCCTGATTCATGCGCTGTCGCACTCCGTGGCGCCCATCAACGAAGAGATGGAGCGGCATTGGCCCGAAGCGGTTCGCATGAACCTGCTCGACGACAGCCTCTCCGCCGATCTTGCGCGCAACGGCGCTGGGCTGGACGCCACCATGCACCAGCGCTTCGAAGATTTGACTGCCTATGCCGAGCGCACGGGCGCAAATGCCGTTCTGTTCACCTGTTCGGCCTTCGGACCTTGCATCGAGGCAGCGGCAGCGCGCCGGCCCCACATGCCCGTGCTCAAACCCAATGAAGCCATGGTGGCGGATGCCCTGGCGCATCGGGGTCGTGTCGGTTTGATCGCTTCGTTTGGCCCCACGCTCGAATCGATGCCCCCGGAGTTTCCGCGCGGCACCGAACTGGCAACCCGGCTGGCCGACGGCGCACTGGAAGCCCTCAATCAAGGCGATACCGAGCGGCACGACGCGCTGGTGATCGAAGCCGCGCAGTGGCTGGCCGGCCAGGGCTGCGAGGTGATTGCACTGGCGCAGTTCAGCATGGCACGGGCCCAAATGGCGGTCCACCGCGCGGTAGGACTGCCTGTGCTCACGACACCTGGCAGTGCCGTGCGCCTCTTGCGCGACCGGCTGGGAGCCTGACAGGACGGGCTTTGGGCAGCGGCTACAATCGAGGGTTGCCGTGAAGAGGAAGAGGAGCAGCGCAGACACCATCTGCGCTGCTCCAGACAAACCATCAGGCGCGCGGGTGGCGAAATTGGTAGACGCACCAGGTTTAGGTCCTGACGCCAGCAATGGTGTGGGGGTTCGAGTCCCCCCCCGCGCACCACCACAGACACATGCATTCCCCGGTTCGGCCAGGCAGGCTGGCTGAGCCGCAATTTTTGGGCACCACCCCTTTGGAGAGAACCATGACCGTGACTGTTGAAACCCTGGAAAAGCTCGAGCGCAAGATCACGCTGTCGTTGCCGGCCAATGTGATCCAGAACGAGGTGGCGAATCGCCTCAAACGCATGGCTCGCGATGTGAAGATGGACGGCTTCCGTCCCGGCAAGGTGCCCATGAACGTGGTCGCACAGCGCTACGGTTATTCGGTGCATTACGAAGTGATGAACGACAAGGTCGGTGAAGCCTTCGCCACCGCTGCCAACGAAGCACAGCTCCGCGTGGCCGGCCAGCCCAAGATCACCGAAAAGGAAGGCGCGCCCGAAGGCGAGCTGACCTTTGACGCCGTGTTCGAGGTCTATCCCGAAGTCAAGATCGGTGACCTGACCACCGCTGCCGTGGACAAGGTGTCGGCCGAGGTGGATGAAGCTGCGATTGGCCGTACGCTGGACATCCTGCGCAAACAGCGCCGCACCTTTGCGCAACGGGCGCAAGACCAGGCTGCTCAAGATGGCGACCGTGCCACCATCGACTTTGCCGGCAAGATCGACGGCGAGCCGTTTGAAGGTGGCAAGGCAGAAGCCTTCCAGTTCATCGTCGGCGACGGCCAGATGCTCAAGGAATTCGAAGACGCCGTGCGCGGCATGAAGCAGGGCGAGAGCAAGACCTTCCCGCTGGCCTTTCCTGAGGACTACCACGGCAAGGACGTGGCCGGTAAAACCGCCGACTTCCTGGTCACGGTCAACAAGCTCGAAGCCGCTCACCTGCCCGAAGTCGACGAAGCCCTGGCCAAGTCGCTCGGCATCGCCGACGGCACGGTTGAAGGACTGCGCGCCGACATCAAGAAAAACCTGGAGCGCGAAGTCAAGTTCCGCCTGCAGGCGCGCAACAAGCAGTCCGTGATGGACGCGCTGGTGGCCGTGTCCGAGCTGGACCTGCCGAAGTCGGTGGTTCAGTCCGAACTCGACCGCTTGGTGGAAGGCGCCCGCGCCGACCTCAAGCAGCGTGGTGTGAAAGACGCCGAGAAGGCGCCGATTCCCGAAGAGCTGTTCCGTCCGCAAGCCGAGCGCCGCGTGCGCCTGGGCCTGGTGGTGGCCGAGCTGGTGCGTTCCAACGAACTGCACGCCAAGCCCGAGCAGATCAAGGCCCACATCGAAGAACTGGCCGCTTCTTACGAAAAGCCTGCCGACGTGGTCCGCTGGTACCAGGGCGACAACCGCCGCATGGCCGAAGTCGAAGCCATCGTGATCGAGAACAACGTGACCGAATTCGTGCTGTCCAAGGCTCAGATTTCCGAGAAGGCGGTCAGCTTTGACGAGTTGATGGCACAAAACTGATCGGCCCGCCGGGTCTGATCGCACAGGGCGGAGCGATCCGCCCTTTTTTTCGCCGGTTTGAACCCCACGTGATCCTTCGGGTCGTTTTGGGTGGCTCGATGGCCATCGCCCTTGTGTGCATACGGCCACAGTGGGTTGGTTACAGTAGTGAGACGGCAATGCATCAACACATGGAGAAACGCATGAGCGCAATGGACATTCAAGGCTTGGGCATGGTGCCCATGGTGATCGAAACCTCGGGTCGCGGCGAGCGCGCCTACGACATCTATTCGCGCCTGCTCAAGGAGCGTGTGATCTTTCTGGTGGGCGAGGTCAACGACCACTCAGCCAACCTGGTGGTGGCGCAATTGTTGTTCCTGGAGAGCGAAAACCCCGACAAGGACATTTCGTTCTACATCAACTCGCCCGGTGGTTCGGTGAGTGCCGGCATGGCGATTTTCGACACCATGAACTTCATCAAACCCGACGTGTCGACCCTTTGCTGCGGTTTTGCCGCCAGCATGGGCGCCTTCCTGTTGGCGGCAGGCACCAAGGGGAAGCGCTTCTCGCTGCCCAACTCCAAGATCATGATCCACCAGCCCTCCGGCGGCAGCCGTGGCCAGGCCACTGAAATCGAAATTCAGGCCCGCGAGATCCTCAAAACCCGCGAGCAGCTCAACAAGATCCTTGCCGAGCGCACCGGCCAGCCGCTGGACCGCATTGCGCGCGACACCGAGCGCGATTACTACATGTCGGCTGCTGAATCCGCCGAATACGGACTGATCGACAAAGTCATCGAAAAGCGCCCCAGCGCGACCTGAGCCCGAGGCGGCTGCCAAAAGCGGGAGACAGTGCGCATAAAGGCGCTTTTCCCGGGCTTGGCACCTCTTGGGCTTGATCTATCATTGTTCTTATTGATTCACCTGACGCCCCTTTATGGCCGACAAAAAAGCGACCTCCAGCGAAAAAGCGCTCTACTGCTCCTTCTGCGGTAAGAGCCAGCACGAGGTTAAAAAGCTCATCGCCGGCCCTTCGGTGTTCATTTGCGATGAGTGCATCGACCTGTGCAACGACATCATCCGTGACGAGTTGCCGGGTCTCGAGTCGGTCAAGGCCTCAGGCGAAGATGTGCCAACGCCCTCTGACCTCAAGTCCAACCTCGACAACTACGTGATCGGCCAGCAGGGCGCCAAGCGTGCGCTGGCGGTGGCGGTCTACAACCATTACAAGCGCCTGCGCCACAAACAAACGGCTCGCAAGGACGACGTCGAACTGGCCAAAAGCAACATCCTGCTGATCGGGCCCACTGGCTCCGGCAAGACGCTGCTGGCCCAGACCATGGCACGCATGCTCAACGTGCCGTTTGTCATGGCCGATGCCACCACGCTCACCGAAGCCGGTTACGTGGGAGAGGACGTCGAGAATATCGTGGCCAAGTTGCTCCAGAGCTGCAACTACGACGTCGAGCGCGCTCAGCAAGGCATCGTCTACATCGACGAGATCGACAAGATCACCCGCAAGTCCGACAACCCTTCCATCACCCGCGACGTGTCGGGCGAGGGCGTGCAGCAGGCCTTGCTCAAGCTGATCGAAGGCACCATGGCGTCGGTGCCGCCCCAGGGCGGTCGCAAGCACCCCAACCAGGACTTCCTGCAGGTCGACACAACCAACATCCTGTTCATTTGCGGTGGCGCCTTTGCTGGCCTGGAAAAAATCATCGAGAACCGCACCGAAGCCTCTGGTATCGGCTTCGGTGCCACGGTCAAAAGCAAAAAGCAGCGCAGCCTGACCGAGGCATTCAAGGAGATTGAGCCCGAAGATCTGATCAAGTTCGGTCTGATCCCCGAATTGGTGGGCCGTGTGCCGGTGATCGCTGCGCTGTCGGAGCTCAGCGAAGACGCACTGGTCGAGATCCTCACCGAGCCCAAGAATGCGGTGGTGAAACAGTTCTCCCGTCTGCTGGCCATGGAAGGCGCCGAGTTGGAAGTACGTCCGGCCGCCCTCAAGGCGATTGCACGCAAGGCCTTGGCGCGCAAGACGGGCGCGCGCGGACTGCGGTCCATTCTAGAAAACGCGTTGATCGACACCATGTTTGAGCTTCCGAGCATGAACAACGTTGAGAAAGTGGTGGTGGACGAGTCCACCATCGATGAGAACAAGCCACCTCTGCTCGTTTACCGCGAGGCGGCAAAGCAGGCCTGAACAGGTCTGAGACCAAGGGCATTGCTGGCAGTGCCCCCGCGATGCGTCCGGTTGATATCGCCCGCACCAACCCCATTTACCCGTTTTAGTCGAGGTTGAAATGTCCGGACAAACTCCTCTCCCCAGCTCCCCGGTCGAACTTCCGCTGCTGCCCCTGCGCGACGTGGTGGTCTTCCCGCACATGGTGATTCCGCTTTTTGTAGGTCGCCCGAAGAGCATCAAAGCCCTCGAATCCGCCATGGAATCCGAGCGCCGCATCATGTTGGTCGCACAAAAGGCCGCTGCCAAAGACGAGCCGTCAACCGACGACATGTTCGAAATGGGCTGCGTGGCCACCATCCTGCAGATGCTCAAGCTGCCCGACGGCACCGTGAAGGTGCTGGTGGAGGGCGTTCAGCGCGCCAAGGTGCTGTCCATTCGCGACGGCGAGAGCCATTTCGTCGCCAGTGTGAGCCCGGTCGACCCAGCGGTCGAGCGTGCTGACTCTCAATCCAACGAACTCGAGGCCCTGCGCCGTGCGGTGATGCAGCAGTTTGACCAATACGTCAAACTCAACAAGAAGATTCCTTCCGAGATTCTCACCTCGATCTCCAGCATCGACGATCCAGGCCGCCTGGCCGACACGATCGCCGCGCACCTGCCGCTCAAGCTCGAATCCAAGCAGGTTGTGCTCGACCTCGACCCGATCAACAGGCGTCTGGAAAACCTCTTCGAGCAACTGGAGCGTGAGGTTGACATCCTCAACGTCGATAAGAAAATCCGTGGCCGTGTGAAGCGCCAGATGGAGAAGAACCAGCGCGACTTCTACCTGAACGAACAGGTCAAGGCCATCCAGAAGGAACTGGGCGAAGGCGAAGAGGGAGCGGACATCGAAGAGATCGAGAAGAAGATCAAGGCCGCCAAGATGCCCGCCGAGGCGCGCAAGAAGGCAGATGCCGAGTTCAAGAAGCTCAAGCTGATGTCGCCCATGTCCGCCGAGGCCACCGTGGTGCGCAACTACATCGATGCGCTCGTGGCATTGCCCTGGAGCAAGAAGACCAAAATCAAGCACGACCTTGCGCACGCCGAGGCGGTGCTCAACGAAGACCACTACGGTCTTGAGAAGGTCAAGGACCGCATCCTTGAGTATCTTGCTGTGCAACAGCGCGTGGACAAGGTGAAGGCCCCCATCCTGTGCCTTGTGGGCCCACCCGGCGTGGGCAAAACCTCGCTCGGGCAGTCGGTGGCCAAGGCCACCGGGCGCAAGTACGTCCGCATGGCCCTGGGCGGTATGCGCGACGAGGCCGAGATTCGAGGCCACCGCCGCACATACATCGGCGCCATGCCGGGCAAGGTGCTGCAAAGTCTCTCCAAGGTTGGCACCCGCAATCCGCTCTTCTTGCTCGACGAGATTGACAAGCTGGGCACCGATTTCCGCGGCGACCCGTCAAGCGCCTTGCTCGAAGTGCTGGACCCGGAACAGAACCACACCTTCGGCGACCATTACGTCGAAGTCGACTTTGACCTGTCGGACGTGATGTTCGTCGCCACCTCGAATTCGATGAACATTCCACCGGCCCTGCTGGACCGCATGGAAGTGATCCGCCTCTCGGGCTACACCGAAGAGGAAAAGACCAACATCGCCATGCGCTACCTGCTGCCCAAGCAGCTCAAGAACAACGGCCTGAAAGAAGGCGAGCTGGAGGTGAAGGAAGAGGCAGTGCGCGACATCGTGCGCTACTACACCCGCGAAGCCGGTGTGCGCTCGCTCGAACGAGAGCTCTCCAAAATCTGCCGCAAGGTTGTCAAGGGTCTACTGCTCAAGAAATACACACCCACGGTAACCGTGGACGCCGAGAACTTGAACGACTTCCTGGGTGTGCGCAAGTACAGCTATGGCCGTGCCGAGGCGCAAAACCAGGTGGGCCAGGTGGTCGGACTTGCATGGACCGAAGTGGGCGGCGATCTGCTGACCATTGAAGTAGCGATCATGCCGGGCAAGGGTGTCATCACCCGCACCGGTTCGCTGGGCGACGTGATGAAGGAGTCTGTGGAAGCTGCACGCACCGTGGTGCGCAGCCGCGCCCGCATGCTGGGCATCAAGGACGAGCAGTTCGACAAGCGCGATATCCACATTCACGTGCCGGATGGCGCCACGCCCAAGGACGGTCCGAGCGCTGGCGCTGCCATGACCACGGCCTTGGTGTCTTCCATCACCGGCATCCCGGTGCGGGCCGACGTGGCCATGACGGGTGAGATCACCCTGCGCGGTGAAGTCACGGCCATCGGTGGTTTGAAAGAGAAACTTCTGGCGGCGCTGCGCGGCGGTATCAAGACGGTCATCATCCCTGAGGAAAACGTCAAGGACCTGGCTGACATCCCGGACAACGTGAAGGCGGGTCTCGAGATCGTGCCCGTCAAATGGATCGACAAAGTGCTGGCCATCGCACTCGAGCGTCAACCTGTGCCGTTGACGGATGAAGAGGTGGCAGCGCAGATTGCTGCAGCCTCCACGCGCACGCCTACGCCCGGGCAGGATGCGGTCAAGCATTGATCAAAAAAATTCAGTGGACTTGAAAGAGGTTCGATTTCTGATGTAGAATTTCGGTTTCCGGCAGACAAGCGGAACATCACTGAAAAGTGTTGATAAATGCGGGAATAGCTCAGTTGGTAGAGCGCAACCTTGCCAAGGTTGAGGTCGCGAGTTCGAGTCTCGTTTCCCGCTCCAGATTCAAAAAGGGAAGCTCTGCTTCCCTTTTTTGTAGCCTTTTCAGATCGGTGCTCGTGGCGCCGACGCTGATGGCGCGATAGCAAAGCGGTTATGCCCCGGATTGCAAATCCGGTTAGTCCGGTTCGACTCCGGATCGCGCCTCCAGATCACCTGCAACCCCGTCAACAAGTTTGTTGGCGGGGTTGTTTCATTTGAGTCAACGGGTCGGTGGTGCTTGCCTGTTGGCGGGGTGTCTCC
>JANPKR010000316.1:0-5051 GCA_031426175.1 Hydrogenophaga sp.
CGCCATCTCGCGCACCACCGGCTCGGCAACCAGGTGGAATTCCTTGACGCCTGCGTTCATCCGCCAGGGCGCGGTCCAGCCGTTGAGCGTGACCACCGGGTTGTAGGGGCGGCCGGCGCCAGTGACGCCTGGTGGTGTCCAGGGTGGGGCGGTGTTGGCCGAGGTTTGCTGCACCGGCTCGGGGATGGCGGCCAAGGCCACGCGGCTCACGCTGGTGGCGGCGACGGCGCCCACGGCCGCGCCGGCGAGCAGTTTCTGCGGTTCATCGTTTTGTTCATGTCAGTGTCCTGCCGGGGCTTTGGCGGCGCCTGCGCCGGCGTTGATAGAAGTGTCGGGGCCTGCATAGTCAGCGCCTCCCAGGAGGGCTTGCATGTCGGCCTGGGCGAGCCAGAAATCACGCCGGGCTTGCGAGGCGGCGTCAAGCGACTGCATGCGTTCGCGTGCACTGGCCAGGAGGTCCCAGCTGCTTTGCAGCATGCCGTTGTAGCGCAGCAAGGTCTCCTGCTCCAGTGCGGCTTGCAGCTGCGCCACCACGTTCTGCGCATGCACCGCGCTGGCGTGGCGTGCCTGCAGGGTCGTCCAGGCCTGACGCGCCATGGAACGGCGTTCGCTGGCTGCGCGCAGCAAGGCGCTCTCGGCCTCGATCGCCCGTTCGAGCGGGTGGTCGCGCAGCAGGGACAGGTTGTCGATGTGGGGCGGGGTCGAAGAGGTTCCGGGATCCGGCAGGGCGGCAAGCGAGGCGTCCACCGCGTCGTTCCAGGCTTTGCGGCGACCGGGGTTCGCGGCGGCAAGGTCGCGCTCTGCTTCGGTCCGTTGCAGCGCCAGCAAGGGATGGCTGCGCAGCACGACGGATTCGAGCGTCGCTTCGCTGATGCCAGCGCCGGGTGTCGGGCGCAGCGGCACAGCGGGCAGGCTCGCCGGCAGGCGTTCACCCAACTGCGATACCGCTTCGGCGTCCCACAGGCCCAGCAACTGTGCCAGCCGCTCCTGCGCAACCAGTGCGGCAACTTGCGCATCCACATTGGTCTGCCAGGCGCTGGCCTGCGTCAATTGCTCGCGCATGAGCTTGGCCTGGCTCCAGTTGCCAGCCACCACCATGCGCTGGCCGAGTTCACTGCCGGTGCGCGTGGCGTCCCACACCTCGTTCATCTGGCGCGAGCGCTGGCGCGCCGCCACCGCTTCCACCCAGGCGCGCTGCACCTCGCGCACATGCTTCGCGTAGGCCACCTGCACGGCGCCGGTGTCCAGCGCGTTCATGTCGGCGCGGGTGAAAAGGTCTGGCCGCTGGCGCAGCGACAGGCGCAGGGCTTGCGCCAGATCCAGGGGTGCCGGACTGGCCTTGCTGCCCGTGGCGGACGGCGGCTCACCCGGGTTCTTCGCTTCCCAGCGCAGCAGGTCAACGTGGCCGCGCGGAAATTCGGCCACGCGCTCGTTGGCGCGCTGCCAGATCTCCTTCGCTCGGGCGAGATCGGCCGGGCGATCCTGCGGGGCTGCCGAGCCCGTGGGGGGCAGCACCAGCGGCACGGCGGGCGCAGCGGTGTCGGGGTTGGCGGACTGCAATGCGCCAGACATCTGGGCCAGGGCTGGCGAGCAGACCGCCGAGAGTGCCAGGCTCCAGGCCAGGGCGGGGGTCGCGATGCGACCACGCAAGCATGTTGAAGGCGGTGACAACCGCCGAAAAACCATCATGGAAATCTCCTGAAATCACGAACCAGCGCACACTGACGCAGCCTGATCGGCCCGCCGCGGACGCACCTGTGGTGTGTGACTCAGGAAATGGGTGGTTTGACGCCCCGCTGGGCCTCGCTGCTGGCGAACCGCTCGGCCGAGCGCACGAGCTGGCCGTGCTCGCCAGGTGGCGTTTGCAACCCGGGCAGCGCCGTCGCCAGGGCCGGCACGTTGCAGACATCGCAGGCACTGTGCTGGTGATCAACGCTGTCTTGCGAGGCCGAGGCGTGTTCGTCGCAGGCGCAGTGGTCTGCGCTCATGGCGTGTTGATCTGCCTGGTGTGCGCCGTGGCTGTCCATGGCCATGGTGGCGTGAGCGGACTGCGCCAGCATTTCCACGGCCATGGCGTCGCCGACCCAACCGCGCAAAGGCAGCAGGGCGATCATGAGGACGAGAATCCAGTGGCGCATGGGTGTGAATGATACGGATGGGTCGCGGTTGGTTCCATCGACCTGGTTGAATGCCATGCCTTCAGGCAGGGCACTGCAGCACCAGGGCTTGCACCGGCTGGGTCAGCCCGACGTTGGTCACCACGAAAGCCACCCGCTGTTGCGAGCCGGCGGGCAGGGTGAGCCGGGCGCTGCCGCCTTGTGTGGCGGACCAGGCCGCCACTGGCTGGTACAGGCTTACCACGTGGTCGTGGCGCAGGCTTTCACCGGCGTTTTCACCGCGCGTGACCTTGCTCGTCAAGCCGTCCTGAAGCACAGCCCAATAACCTGCCAGTTCGGTGGTGGACGGGATGCCCGGTGCGGCCGAGATCTGAGCCGTGACCATGTTCCCCTCGCGGCTCAGGCGCAACGCCGGTGCAGCCGCAGCGGGCAGGCTGTCGAGGCTGCTGGCACTCTGGCCGGGCCAGTCGCGGTGGTCTCGCCCGTTGAGCACCACCTGGGGCGTGTACACGTATTTCCCGCGCAGCGCTTCCTTCAGGCGGTACTGGCGGGCGGTGGTCTCGGGGGTGGCGAAGGGGTCCTTCCAGCCCAGGTGGTTCCAGTAGTTCACATGGAACGAAAGGGCCAGCACCTTGTCCTGGGTCTTGAGGGTGGAGAGCCAACGATCGGCCGGCGGGCACGAGCTGCAGCCCTCGGAAGTGTAGAGCTCCACCACGGCCGGTGGTCGGGGGCCGGAGCGCACCTCGCAGGTCTGGGCAACCACGGCCCCGGTGGTCAGCAGGGCACCCGTGAAGGCGGCGAGGCGGGGGAGGGTGTTTGGCATGGCCATCTCCAATGTGGTGATGGCGGTTGGTCGGCTGCAAGGCCGCGGGCTTACAGCCGGGCCGACCAGAGGCGGGTGACCTGCGGCTTCAGCGGAGGTCGGGCGCCACGCCAAAGCGCACTGGTTGCGGTGCAGCGTCGGGCAGGGTCGCGCGGGCGGTGGGCCCGGGCGTGGTCACGGTGGGTGGCAGCACCATGCCGCGCGCCTGCATCACGCTGCGCAAGCGCTCGGGGTGGTCGGTGATCAGGCCGTCCACGCCCCAGTCGATAAGGCGCGCCATGTCGGCGGTGTCGTTCACCGTCCAGGGGATCACGCGCAGGCTGAGCGCGCGCGCCCGCGCCAGCGTGGCCTGGCTCAAATCGTTGAAATGGGGTGACCACAGCTTGCCGCCCGCCGCGGCCACCATGCCCGGCGCGTCGTCAAAATCGCCCAGCTTGAGGCCCGCGGTCCATTCGCCATCGGCCAGGGTGTTGAAGCGCGGAAGCTGGGCCGACAGAAAGGACAGCGGCATGCCGGGCGCGAACGTCTGGCTGGCTTTGAGCACCCGCCAGTCGAAGCTTTGCAGGGTCGTGCGCGAGGCCATGCCGTGGCTGTTGATGACGGCCGCCACCGCGCGCACAAAAGCGTCGGGCGCGGGCGATTCGTCGGGGCGCTTGGGGTTGAGCTTGAGCTCGATGTTGAAGCGCACATGACCCGCGCCCAGACGCTTGATGCGCTCGAACACGGCAGCCAGCGTGGGGATGCGCTCACCGTCCACCGGTGTCTGGTTGGCGAAGTCGCGTGCGTAGCGGCTTGAGGGGTTGATGCGGCCCACGTCGAGGCTTGCAATCTCGTCCAGGCTCAGCTGGTTGAAGGGTTTGCCACGCGCCTGCAACCATTTGCCGCTGGCGTCGCGAGTGATGTCGGGGTTGGGCGCGGTGTCGTGCGAGACAACCGGCACACCCTCGGCGCTGAGCACCACGTCGAACTCCAGCGTGGTCACACCGATGGCGAGTGCCTGCTCGATGCCAACCAGTGTGTTCTCGGGCGCCAGGCCCCGGGCGCCGCGGTGACCCTGTGCGTCAAAAGCCAGCGCAGCTCCTGCGCACCACACCGACAGGCCCAGCGCGGTGGTGCAACTCCAGCGCAGCCAGGAGAGTCGTTGAACGGCGAACGGGGGGGGTGTGGACATGGGGGCCTCCTTGCGAACCCGCGCATTGTGTCAGCGCCACATGACCCTCACAAGTCAAAAACCCCGCCGTCAAAAGAAGCCATATGAATCAATGGCCCAGGATCTTCGAGAGGAAATCCCGACTGCGTTCGTTCTGCGGCTTGTTGAAGAACTCCGTGGGTGTGTTCTGCTCCACGATCTGGCCCTGGTCCATGAAGATCACGCGGTCGGCCACGGCCTTGGCAAAGCCCATTTCGTGGGTCACGCAGATCATGGTGATGCCCAGGTTGGCCAGCTCCACCATCACGTCGAGCACCTCCTTGATCATCTCGGGGTCGAGCGCCGAGGTGGGCTCGTCGAACAGCATGATCTTGGGCGTGAGGCAGAGTGCGCGCGCGATCGCCACGCGCTGCTGCTGGCCTCCCGAGAGCTGCAAGGGGTACTTGCCCGCCTGCTCGGCAATGCGCACGCGCTGCAGTTGCACCATGGCCTTTTCCTCGGCCTCCTTTTTCGGCATCTTGCCCACCCACATGGGCGAGAGCGTGAGGTTCTCCAATACGGTCAGGTGCGGGAACAGGTTGAATTGCTGGAACACCATGCCCACGTTCTTGCGCACCTGGTCGATCGCCTTGATGTCGTCGGTGAGCTCGATGCCGTCAACAAACAGATGGCCCTGCTGGTGCTCTTCGAGCCGGTTGATGCAGCGGATCAGCGTGGACTTGCCCGAGCCAGAGGGCCCGCACACCACGATGCGTTCGCCCTTGGCCACATCGAGATCGATGTCGCGCAGCACGTGGAAGTCGTTGCCGTACCACTTGTTGACCTTGTCGAAACGGATGATGGGATCTGACATGTTCTTGTTCCTTCAGCGGGCCTTGCTGGCGTTCAGTTGCTTCTCGACCCACAGGCTGTAGCGCGACATGGCGAAGCAGACCGTGAAGTAAATGAGGGTGATGAAGAG
>JANPKR010000317.1:0-7183 GCA_031426175.1 Hydrogenophaga sp.
GCTGTTCGAAGCCCGCAGCCCGAAAGACAAGGGCATGCTGGCCGAGATGACCGGTACCGTGTCGTTCGGCAAGGAGACCAAGGGCAAGGTTCGCCTGCAGATCACCGATCCCGAAGGCAAGGTGTGGGACGACCTCATCCCCAAGGAAAAGAACATCCTGGTGCACGAAGGCCAGGTGGTCAACAAGGGCGAGAGCGTGGTGGACGGTCCGGCCGATCCGCAAGACATCTTGCGCCTGCTGGGCATGCAAGAGCTGGCGCGTTACATCGTTGACGAAGTGCAAGACGTCTACCGCCTGCAGGGCGTGAAGATCAACGACAAGCACATCGAGGTGATCGTCCGCCAGATGCTGCGCCGCGTGGTCGTGGACAGCGTGGGTGATTCGAACTACATCGCCGGCGAGCAGGTCGAGCGTTCGGAAATCCTCAACACCAACGACGCGCTGCGAGCCGAAGGCAAGTTGCCGGCGGTGTTCAGCAACGTCTTGCTGGGTATCACCAAGGCGTCGTTGTCGACCGACTCGTTCATCTCGGCGGCTTCCTTCCAGGAAACCACCCGGGTGCTGACCGAAGCGGCCATCATGGGCAAGCGCGACGAGCTGCGTGGTCTGAAGGAAAACGTGATCGTGGGTCGCCTGATCCCGGCCGGTACCGGCATGGCTTACCACGAAGCGCGCAAGGTCAAGGAGAAGATGGACGACGAAGAACGCCGGGCCATCGCCGAGGCTGACGCCGTGTCGCTGGCGGCCGATCAGGCCGAGCAAGCCGACGCTTCGAGCACCAACGAAGCCGAGTAACGGTTCATCTTTGCGGCGCCTCGCGCCGTCGAATGTCCAGAAGCCCCCAGTCGTCCGACTGGGGGCTTTTTTCATGGCTACTTCTCTCGTGCGGGCAGAGAGGCGCGGGTATATTGGCTTCGCCTGCCGGGGGGTGGGGTTGTGTAAAAGGAGTGCCGAACATGTCCGTGTCGCTGTGGGTGTTGCTGGGTCTGGGCCTGGCGGTGTTCTTCTGGGGCGTGGGTGCCTACAACCGCCTCGTGCGTCTGAAGAACGCCATCGCCAATGCGTTTGGTCAGATCGATGTGCAGCTCAAGCGCCGCTACGACCTGATCCCCAACCTGGTGGAGGTGGCGCGCAAGTACCTCGCGCATGAGGCGCAGACCCTGGAGGCCGTGATCGCCGCGCGCAACCAGGCCAGAACGGCTGAACAGACCGCCGCTGCCAGCCCGCTCAACGCTGGTGCCCTGGGTGCACTGGCTGGCGCTGAGCAGATGCTGGGCGGTGCGCTTGGTCGCTTGTTCGCCGTGGCCGAGGCCTACCCCGACCTCAAGGCCGACCAGAACATGCGCGAGCTCAGTGAAGAGCTCTCCAGCACCGAGAACCGCATCGGCTTTGCGCGCCAGGCCTACAACGACAACGTGCTTGAGTTCAACGACGCTGCCGCCCAGTTCCCCGCCCTGATCGTGGCGCGGCTCTTCAACTTTGCGCCGCAGGCGATGCTGGAATCCACCACCAGCGAGGCCGAGCGCCAGACGCTGCGCATCGAGATTTGAGCCACGATTGACAGCGCCCCATGCGGTTCTTCGAATTCCAGCGCGAGGCCCGGGGAGAGACCGCTCGCCTGCTGCTGGCCTTCGGCGTCACGGTGCTGCTGTTGCTGGTGGCGGTCAACGCCGCATTGGCGTTGGCCTGGGGTCTGACATGGGGATTCTGGATGCCGGGCGGCATCAGCTTCCCGCGCTACTTTTTTGAGGTCAATACCGCGGTCACATTGCTTTTTGTGCTGGGTGGCTGGTGGGTGGAGACCTCGCGCCTGAGCGAGGGCGGTGGTGTGCGGCTGGCGGAGCAGCTGGGTGCGCGGCTGGCGCAGCCCTCGGGCGACTTTGACGAGCAGCGCTTCTGCAACATCGTCGACGAGATGGCGATCGCCTCCAATGTCCAGCGCCCGCAGCCCATGGTGCTGGCGCGCGACCAGGGCATCAACGCGTTCGCTGCCGGCTGGGACGAGGACGACTCGGTGGTCGCTGTCACGCAGGGCGCGCTGGAACACCTCACGCGCGAGGAGCTGCAAGGCCTGGTGGCACACGAGTTCAGTCACATCGGGGAAGGCGACACACGTTTGAACATGCGGCTGGTCGGCATGGTGTTCGGACTGGAGATGCTCTACCGCATGGGCCAGACGCTGTTCGAACCGGACACCCGCGACCGACGCATGGCCGCCTCGCTGATCGGCCTGGCCATCATGGCCGCCGGCTGGCTCGGCTGGGTGGCGGGTCATGCCTTGCAGGCGGCCGTCTCTCGTCAGCGCGAGCACCTGGCGGACGCGCGGGCCGTGCAATGGACACGAAGCCGCGACGGACTGGGCGGAGTGCTGCGCAAGATCCTGACCCAGCAGAACGCCGGTGTGGAGATGCGGACCGTTGGTTCGGTGGTGCAGCACATGCTGCTGGTGGCCAACGAATCGGGCAGGGTGGCGGGCTGGTTTGACTCGCATCCGCCGCTGACCGAGCGCATCCGCCGCATCTACGGCCGAAACCTCGGCCCGCTGCCCCTGCAGCGCGAGGCAGAGCCCGAGGCCTCGCCACCGGTCGCTGCTCCCATCGACGGCGCACCGGGCTGGACTCTGGTCTGAATCGCTGTGCCGGCAGGTCGTGCTGGTACCCTCACCGGTGCCACACACCATTGCCCGGAACCCGATTGACCGCCTCGGCCTTGCCCACCCAACCTGCCTCGCGCCCACCCGGCGCACCCTTGGGCCCCAGCCTGGCCACCCAGCTGCGCCAAACGGCGCGCTGCGTGCGCGCCGTTGAGCAGGGGCAGTCGCTCAGCGACGTGTTGCCGCAAGTCTCAGTCGAGCTGCGCCCCGGTGTGCAGGCTTTGACGTTTCATGTGTTGCGCCATCTGGGCACAGCCCGCGCGCTGGTGGACCAGCTGGTGCAGCGCAAGCCCGACGCCGCGGTGCAGGCCCTGCTCTGCAGCGCTTTGAGCCTGATGCTGGAGGACACCGAGTCAGGCTCATCGAGCGGCTTGCACTATGCCGCTCACACTGTGGTCAATCAGGCTGTGGACGCGGCTCGGCAAGACCGCGGCACCGCGCGCCAGGCGGCGTTCATCAACGCCTGCCTGCGCCGCTTCCTGCGCGAACGTCCGGCGCTGATGGCCGAGGCACTGTGCCATCCCGTGGCGCGCTGGAACCACCCGACGTGGTGGATCGAGCGCCTGCAGCGCGACCACCCCGGGCATTGGCAGGCTATCCTGGCGGCCAACAACCAGCCCGGTCCCATGACGCTGCGCGTCAACCGCCGCCAGGTCCAGCGCGCTGCGTACCAACAAGCCTTGCTGGCGATCGGCATGGCGTCCACCCCGGTGGGTGATGACGGTCTGGTGCTTGACGCCCCGCAGCCGGTGGAGCGTCTGCCCGGTTTTGCCAAAGGCCACTGCTCGGTCCAGGACGCCGCTGCCCAGATGGCCGCCAGCCTGCTGCTTGAAGGCCGCAGCTGGAGCCCAGCCAACCGCGTGCTCGACGCCTGCGCCGCCCCTGGCGGCAAAACCGCCCATTTGCTGGAGCGCGCCGACATCCACTTGCTGGCGCTGGATGTCGACGCCCGCCGTTGCGAACGAGTGAACGACACCTTGAAGCGCCTGGGATTGAATGGGGCGATGGGCGCCGTGGTGCGCTGCGCCGACGCCGGGCAGCCCGCCACCTGGTGGGACGGCCAGGCCTTCGACGCGATCCTGCTCGACGCGCCTTGCACCGCCTCCGGCATCGTGCGCCGCCACCCCGACGTGCGCTGGCTGCGGCGGGCCAGTGACGTCGACCAATTGGTGAAGGTGCAGCGCAACTTGCTGGAAGCGCTCTGGCCGCTGCTCAAGCCCGGCGGCCGATTGCTGTATGCCACTTGCTCCGTGTTCCGCGCCGAAGGCGCCGAGCAGGTGCAATCGTTCCTTGAACGCCACACCAACGCGGTGCATCGGCCCTCTCCAGGGCATTTGCTGCCCACATCAGACGCCCCAGCGGGTGAGTTCAACGACAATCCGTTGGGTGGTTATGACGGATTTTTTTACACTCGCATCGACAAGGCTGTGCCTTGATCAACTGCCGCGCCGAGCGCGGTGGGTGGGTGCCATGAGCCGTCTGGCTGATCTTCACCCGCTGTGCCTCGTGTTTGTGGCCTGGATGTTCGCCTTTTCTGTGCCCGCGCTGGCCCAGGCGCCGAAACCCCAGGTGTTTCAGCTCAATCTCCAGCGCACGCCCGAGGCGCTGTACCTCTCGGGCCGCATGGAAATCTCCCCGGAACAAGTGGTGGAAGAAGCGCTGCTCAAATCGGTACCGCTTTACTTTGTCTGGCAGGCCGACGTGTACCGCGAGCGCTGGTACTGGACCGACCGCCGCATCGCCAGCGTCACGCGCACCCTGCGCCTTGCATACCAACCCCTCACACGCCGCTGGCGGGTCAGCCTTTCCAACGACGCCGCGGTGAACGCAGGGGGCGCCGGGCTGCAATATGCGCTGCACCAGAACTACGACACCCTGGCCGATGCGCTGGCCGGCGTGGCCCGTGTCACCCGCTGGAAGATCGCCGACGCAGCCCGGTTGCCCGCCGACGAAAACCACCGGGTCGAGTTCGCTTTCCGGCTCGATCTGTCGCTGCTGCCCCGGCCTTTCCAGATCGGTCTGGGGAACCAGCCAGGGTGGAGCATCGAAGTTCGCGATCAGTTGGACGTGCCCAACCGGGTCGAGCCCGATCGCGCACCTGCGCCGATCTCCGATGTGGGTGCGGCCGAGTTGCCTGCGAGCGCCACCGTGGGTGCGGAATCAGCGGCTCCGGCCCGTTGACTCGCCAGCTTCCCGTCGCGGCTTGAAGACCCTCCGTGAACCCACCAGACGCACCCTCTACCCTGCGCAACCGTCCTGGCGCCGTGCGCTGGGCTGTGGGCGCCGGACTGGTGTTCATGACCGGTGTGGGCATGGTGCTGCTGTTCCTGCTCACGCTGGCCACGCGCAACCGAGCGCTCTACGAACAGAACTTCGGCTGGCTGGTTGCCATCAATGTGGCGGTGGCCGGATTTTTGCTGTTGGTCATCGTCTGGCTGGGCGTGCGACTGGCGCTGCGGTTCAAGCGCGGCAAGTTCGGCAGTCGCCTGCTGATCAAGCTGGCCGCCATCATTGGCCTGGTCGGTGTGCTGCCCGGTTTGCTCATCTACACCGTGTCGTACCAGTTCGTTTCGCGCTCCATCGAGAGCTGGTTCGACGTGCGTGTGGAGTCCGCCTTGAACGCTGGCCTCAACCTCGGTCGCACCACATTGGACACGCTGGCCGCCGACCTCAGCAGCAAGACCCGCGTGGCCGCCGAGGGCCTGGGGCGCACGCCCAATTCGTCGGCGGTGCTGGCGCTGGAGCGCTTGCGCGAACAGCTCGGTGTGACCGATCTGGTGCTCTGGAGCGCGTCGGGCCAGGCGCTCGGCAGCTCGGGTCTCTCCCGGTTCGACCTCTCGCCCGAGCGGCCCAGCGCCGCGCAGTTGCGCAGCGTGCGCGCCTCGCGCGTCGTGGCGCAGATCGAGGGCCTTGACGAAGGCGCAGACGGCGAGCTCGAGGCAGCGCTGGCGGCCAACCAGGCGCGCATCAAAGTGCTGGCGCTGGTGAGCCCGCCCAGCTTCGGGTTCGATGCCGAGCCGCGCTTTCTCCAGGTGGTGGCCCCTTTGCCCGCAGCCTTGGTGGCCGACGCGCTGGCCGTGCAGGTGGCCAACCGCGAATACCAGGAGCGTGCCCTGGCGCGGGAGGGCCTGCGGCGCATGTACATCGGCACGCTCACGCTGGCGCTGTTTCTCGCCGTGTTCGGCGCGGTGCTGCTCGCGGTGCTGCTGGGCAACCAGCTGATCCGTCCGCTGCTGGTGCTTGCCGAAGGCATGCGCGAAGTGGCCACCGGCGACCTGTCGCCCAAAAAATCGCTCGCTTCGCGCGACGAACTCGCCGGCCTCACCCGCACTTTCGCGCTCATGACGCAGGACCTGTCCGACGCGCGTGCCGCCGTGCAGCAAAGCATGGAGCAGGTGGACGCCGCGCGCGACAACCTGCAGACCATTCTGGACAACCTCACCGCCGGCGTGGTGGTGCTCGATCAACAAGGCCGCCTGCAAAGCGTCAATCCCGGCGCCGCGCGCATCCTGCGCACACCACTCAACGTGCACATGGGGCAGCCGCTGGCCACCGTGCCCGGACTGGAAACGTTTTCCTCCGCGGTGTTGCAGCAGTTCGAACGTTTCCTCTCCGACCAGACGCCACACGAAGGCGGCTATTGGCAGCAGTCCTTTGAACTCAGCGCCAACGGCACCACGCCTTTCGACGAAGGTATCACCCTCATCGCACGCGGCGCGCTGCTGCCCAACAACGAGCGCCTGCTGGTGTTCGACGACGTGTCCGAAATGGTCTCGGCCCAACGCGCCAAGGCGTGGGGCGAGGTGGCGCGGCGCCTGGCGCACGAGATCAAGAACCCGCTCACCCCCATCCAGCTCTCGGCCGAGCGACTGGCCATGAAGCTCGACGGCAAGGTGCAGCCCGCCGAGCAGGCCATCCTCAACAAATCGGTGCGCACCATCGTCGACCAGGTCGACGCCATGAAGCGTCTGGTCAACGAGTTCCGCGACTATGCACGCCTGCCGGCCGCGCAGCTGCAAGCGGTCGACCTCAATGCGCTGGCGCGCGACATCCTTTCGCTCTACGACAACGCCGCCGTGCCCGTGCGCCTGGAAGCCGCCGACGACCTGCCCCTGGCGCAGGCCGATCCGCAGCAGGTGCGCCAGATCCTGCACAACCTGGTGCAGAACGCCCAAGATGCCATGGCCGGTGTGCCCGACGCCCAGGTGCTGCTGCGCACGCGCCGCTCCGATTCCGGCCAGTGGGTGCGCCTCTCGGTGCTCGACCAAGGGCCTGGTTTTGCCGAGCACATCCTCAAGCGTGCCTTCGAGCCCTATGTGACCACCAAGGTCAAAGGCACCGGGCTGGGCCTGGCCGTGGTCAAGAAAATCATGGACGAGCACGGTGGGCGCGTGGACCTCAGCAACCGTGTGACCGAAGGCAAGGTGATCGGCGCGCAAGTGTCGTTATCATTCGCAGTTGCCAATTGACAACAAGTACCGAGGGAAACACACCGCGCCATGGCAACAATTCTGGTCGTAGACGATGAA
>JANPKR010000318.1:0-10378 GCA_031426175.1 Hydrogenophaga sp.
TCGACCCGCACCACCGAGGGGCGAAGCGATGTCGCCAACTCCTGCGCGGCTTTGGCCGACTCGGCCGCAGCCTGGTTGAGCGCAGCCACCACCTTGCCGGTGTCGTCACCACCCGAGGTGGCACCCGACGACGCGGCGGAGGCAGCGCTGGTGTCGGCCACCGGCGTGCCGGCGCTCGTGCCCGACACCGAGATGTTGTCGGCGCCCAGCACCACCAGGGCAGCGATGTTGAGGTTGCCCGCGCGGATGCCGGCGTCGCCGGCGTTGACCGTGCCTTTGGGAGCGATGAGGTCGACGTCGCCGGCGGGTGTGTCACCGGTCTTGAGTGCGCCGATGCCGGAGCCCGACACCGCGCCTTGAAGCACCTGAGTCACGTTGCCTTTGTCATCCACAGTGATCAAGGGAGGCGGCACCGCAGAAGCCGTCTTTTTGCCCTTGCCAGCGTCGATATCGCCCTCGCTGGACCACAGCAGCACATCTCCACCGCCCACAGTGAGGATGCGCGATTGATTGACCAGCATGTCGTTGCGGGCGAAGCCCCGCACGGTGCCTTCAGCCGCCACCACAATGCCAAGCACATTGGACCCGGTGCTCACCAGCTGCTTGGGTGTGTTGGCCAGGCCGACGATGAGATCACCACCTGGGATCAGGAACTCGATATCCCCGTTGCGCTCGGTTTTGATCCGGCTGGCAAAGAGATCGATCTTTCCCTGGTACTGGGTTCCCGCACCACCCGCAGTGGTGTCTGCCACACCCGGGAACAACACTTCCAGGGCTGCATAGCCGCGGCCATAGTCGCCAGCAAACCCGCTGCTGACCTGATTGGAATCGCGCCCAGTGGCACGCAGCGCGGTGAACACCATGCTGCGCACACGCTCACACTGGGCTTCCGGTGAGAGTGCAGCAACCGATTGCACAGCACCAGGCGCCGCACCGGCAGACAACGTGTCGTCTCCCGCCAGCCAGCGCACCAGCCAGAGATTGGTCACCGAGCCGGGATCGGCCTGGAGGCGAGCCGCCAGACGGGTGACAGCACCCGTGTAGTCCACACCCGCCGGGCCGCTGCCGGCAACCAGTTGCAGGTCGGCGCCGCTGGCAGGCAGGTTGTTGTTGTCCAGATCACCCCGGCTGACCAGGCCACCTGACGTGCCCAGATCGATGTTGCGCCCGGCATTGATCTCCAGGCGCCCTTGCCCGCCGATCCAGATCTTCGAGGTGTCGCGCCGGTCAACACCGGAGAACTTCACGTCTCGGCCGGCTTCAACACGGCTCACATCGGAAGCATCGCTGTGCTGTACCACCAGGTTGAAATCCTTCACGTCGCGCCCCGCGCGTACCAGCGTTGCCTTGGGCACCGTCACGCCGCCATAGAGAGACTCGGACTGCGCGTTGTAGAAGCCACTCACATCGCCTTGCAAGGCGTAAATGCGTGCGGGCTGGGAGTCGGAGGCGTGCACCGGGATGGGAGCGTGGTCAAGCAACTTGGGGGCTTCCGGATTTACGATCAGCCCCGGGATGAGCAGCTCGGTCCCCGTCTGGCTCACGATGCTGGCTGGCCGCAATGGTGAGGGCAGGAGTGCCGGGTCCTGATCACTCATGACGAGCGTGGGATTGACTTGCACCGACTGCGCAGCCAGCACCGAGAGTTGTCCATTCGCTGACGGACTCATGGTCAGGTTGCGTGTGTTGGTGCCGAGCGAAACGCTGCCCTGGAACGCCGTGGTCGAGAGGCTGGACGGCAACAGGAAGGCCAGATCAAAGAGCCCCAGTCGGGTGCCTTCGGGCGCCGTCTGCAAAAGCGTACCGAAAGCCTCGGTGAGGTCCTGCGGGTTCTCGCGAAGCACCACCTGGCCGTTCAGGCTCGACATCGAGACCGCGCTGGCATCGCCATAGGTCGAAAACAGGCTGCGTGTCGGCTGAACACCTACCGTGGTAGCCAGATTTCGCGGCGACTGCACCAGCAGATGCGGGTTGAGCACATTGCTGACAGTCACGTCACCGTTCGCTGTCACGCTGGCCTGAGCATTGCCCAACGCGATCAGGGGCGCCACCGGCTGGGCCACTGGCTGGTTGTTCACAACCACGGTCTGATCGCTCATACCGACCTTGCCCTGCGCCTTGATCACAAGCTCATCGCGCGACGCGTAGTACTGGCCACCGAGCACATTGCGGCCGGCTTCCACGCGAAGGTCACCTCCGCCGGTTTCGATGAGCTGCCCGGTCTGCGGGGTCGTGCCTGTCACCCGGCCCTGGGTGGGCGTGCTGGCCGACACGTCCTTGATGTCCAGACCAGCGCGCATCGTCACATCGCCGCCGCCCAGCGCGCCCACGCCCTGCGCGAACTGGTCGTAGCGTACCCACCAGGCGGGCTGACGGGTGTAAGCACCGGTGGCGGTGTTGAGTGCACCCTGGCGGAAAAGCCACTGCGAATACAACTGCGCCGAAGGTTTGCCCTCGATGCTGCCGAGGGCGTGCAGGTCCACATCACCCCCACCTTGCGCAAACACGGGATTCAGGATGGACGGTGGGTTGGTGAAACCCGGCACCGCATCGGCCACACGGCCAGCGGTGTAAATCACCGACTGGTTGTTACCCAGCACGATGTTGCCTCCCGCGGCGACGTTGATGTCACCCGTGCCGGTGCGCACCAGCTTGCCCGCAGCCACGGACACGTTGCCCGCATCCTTGATCACCGACAGCGGATCGGCGGCGGTCGAATTGGCTCCGGCCACCAGGCGGTACGACCACGAGTTGCCCGGCCGCAAAACCGAAGGAGAAGGGGCCGTGCCGCAAGTGGCGGTGGCGCAGGCAGTGGCGGTGCTGAAACCGTCGGAGAGGTTGTTGTTGAGGTTGAGAGCACCTTGAGCACGCAGGGTCAGCACACCCGGATCCCCAGCAGCGCGAGCTGGGTCAAGATTCCAGTCGCTGGCAAGGCTCAAGTCGCGGCCAGTACCACCGTCGGTACGCACCTCAACGCCACTGAGCACGTGGACCTTCGCCTGCACCGCCTGCCCCAGCTTCGCCTTGATCGCGTCGTGGTATCGGGCAAAGCCGGTGGTGCCCGCAGTGTTGCCGTTGTCGTTGCGAATGGTCTCCAGCGACAGCGTGTTGGCCACTCCACTGCCCGTGGCCGTCAGGTAGTTGATACCGTTGTAGACGCGCACGGCCTCCACCGACACCGAGCGCGCGCTGTTCACCGCGCTGTCGAGCGCTCCAGCCACCGCCGTCACCGCCACATCGGTGTCATTTGCAATGCGCGGTGCACGCAACAGCAAGGTCCCCCCCTGGCCGCCACTGCCGCCGCCGAGCTGGATCGCGGGGCCACTCACGCCCAGCGTGCCGATGCGTACCGTGCCGTCGCGCGTGCCGATCACCACGTCGCCACCGTCCTGACCAGCACCGATGGACACGGCGTCGATGCGTGCGCCTGCGCCCACGCTCACGTCGTTCTTCGCGAACAGTTCGATGCGTCCCGCATCGGCACCCGAGGCGTCGAGATGTCCCGCCACGCTGAGCGCACCGCCATCCACCGACAGGCGGATGTCCTTGGCCTTGGTGTCATCACCCGCAGCGATGCTCACGTCGCCCTGACGCACGCGCAACGTACGTTCGCCATCGAAGCCTGCCGTGAACACGCCGTTGTTGTTGCCGCCCTGATTCAGCACCCGGTTCAGGTCGCTGTAGCTGCTCAGGGTGCCGGTGTCGATGTCGACCCGCGCGCCCTCACCGCGCTGGCCCGATCCAGTGGCCACAGCTTCACCACGCAGGGTGCCATCGCCGAGGGTGACGGTCTTGTTGGCTGCATTGGCTCGCACCACCAGCGTGCCGGCGTCACCGCCCGCCGCAGAAGACACGTCCAGTCGTGCTCCGCTGGAAACGGTCACGTTTCCAGCGGAGCTTTCCAGCGCGATCTGACCGGCCTGGGCAGCCTTGCTGGCATCGAAGAAGCGCACGGTGCGGCCGGCCACGTCCACCGACGCGTTGGCTCCCACCGTGAGGTCGCCGCCGGTAGCCTTCAGGCTGACCGAGCCCGAAGGCAGGACAGCCCGAGCATTGAAGTCCACCGAACTGCCGGAGAACGCGAGCTTCGCGCCCAGCGCGGTCACATCGGGCAACGCGGATGTGGCCACGATGCTGTTGGCCTTCAGCGCGCCCGCGCTGGAAATCTCCTGATCCGAGCGGCTCTCGCCACTGAACCGGGCAACGTTGAAGGTGGTGGGTGCGCTGACGCGGGTCTTGCCCGTACCCGCTTGGGCCACCACCTCGTTGCTGGTTACGTTCACCTGGCCGAAGCCTTGGATGTCCTTGTCGCCCACACCCAGATTCAGCCTTTCGGTCACCAGATCAAGCGTACCGTTGTCCAGCGCACCGCCAGCGATGAAGCCAACGGTTGCCGGATTGTTGAGTGTGATTTCCTTGGCCCGCAGGGTGGCGGCAGCTCCGCTGTTGGCGACACCGGCCAACCCTGCACCTTGCAGCGTCAGGCTCTGCAGTGTGGCCTTGCCGTCGCTCCCCAGGCCGCCGACCTCCACATTGCCATACAGATCAAAAGTGCTGTAGCTGGTGAACTCCAGGCGCTTCGTGTTGCCGAGGGCGTTCAGTTCGTTCTGGCTGTAGGTGATGCCTTCTGCGCCAGCAGGTGCAGCGCCGAAGTTGATCCTGGAGGCTCCCACCGAGAGGTCTGACGCCACTTCCACCCCGTTCTTGCGAAACTCGGTGTTGCCCTTGAACGCATTGTTCAGGGTGGCATCGATCCTGATTGCGCCCGCCGACCGCACCAGGCTGCCGGCTTTGACAAGGTTTCCATTGGAGTCGAGCTCGTCGGCTTCACCGATCAGCGTTCCCTGAGTCCGATCGGGATTGCCCGTGCGCTGGAAGAGCGCCGAGGTCGAAGCTGCACGCACCAGAGCACCATTGCCAGCGGTGGTGTATGTGCCCGCGTCTCCCGCTTCGCCCTGAGCATCGATCACGCTGCCTTTCCTCAGCGTCAGCGTGTCCTTGGCCGCCAGGATCACCTCGGGGGCTGCCAGCGCATGGCCGGCATCGTTGGCCAGCGTCACGGTGTTGGCCCCGACTGTCAGCACAGTGGAGTCGACCCCCACCGAACGCGTGCCTCCGATCAGCAGGCTCCCTGCGCCCAGGGCGTTGAGCTTGTCCACATCGATCACCGTGGTGGTGGACGGGATGCCGCTCGGCGTGCCGCTGGTCACCGCCAGGTTGGTGGCACTGATGTCCACCGCAGCAGCCCGGCCACCCTGGCCCGCCGCAAGATTGAAGACTGCGTCCAGCTTCAGGCTCTCACTGCCTGCGCCCGTGGTCGCCACAGAGAGCAGACCAGCGTCCTGCGGGCGGTTGTTGGTTCCAGCGAAGAAGTTCGAAGCCCTGGAGAGCGTGAACTCCGAGCGCTCCTTCACCTGGTCACCCGTGAGTACCTGCACACCTTGCCAGCGTGCATCGCGCGGGGCACCGCCTCGGCTGTCGGTGAGATACCCAGCCGCCACACGCACGCCATCCTGGCGGGTGTAAGCCTGGCCGGGCAACAGATCCTGAACACCGGTGTTGACCTGCACGGCCATTGCGCCGGGCAACAGCGCGTAGTGGGCTGGCAGCAGCGTGTACACCCCGTCGGCCAGGCCCGGCACGCCGGACAAATACACTGCGTCGCCCGCATTGCGATCAAAGCCCTTGGCCTCCTGCACGTCACTCGGGGCGATGCCACCCTTGTAGCCAGGCAGGATGGCGTAAGTGCCTGGCAGCGCAAGAATGTCGTTCAAGCCACCAGGGCCGACAGTCCACTCATAGGCCTGAAGGTCGCCCCCGCCGGCGAGATCAACCTTGGCACCGGCCTGGAGATCGACAACCCGACCGGTGGTGCGAATGGACTTTTCGCCCAGCGCGGTCTGTTCAAGCTGCCCCGCTGGCACACGGTCTGCATCAACGTCATACACCCAGGTGCGACCATTGAGCACCTTGCCGAACGGCAACACGGAGCCGGGCGCAGCAGACACCGAAGTGGTGCTGCCCGGCAGCAGGCTCACCGTGGCGGTGGCCTGAAGGTCAATGCGCCCGAACGGCGCCAGCAGATTGCCTCCCTGTGTGATGTTCCTGGCTTGCACCGTGAGTGCTCCCAGCGCAGACAAGGGCTGCGCGGGCACATCTGTGTTGCGGGTGAATGCCACATCGCGGCCGGTGGCCACCACCGTGTAGTTGCTGTAGGTGGTGGGCGACACGACGGCGCTGCTGAAGTTCAGGTCAGCAGTGGTGCGCAATTCACCGACCGGGCGCGCGGTACCTGCGGTCACGCCAGCCAGCGCGATCTGCTCGGTGCCGTGCAACTCCGCGCGCTGCATGCCTTCCAGGCGCAGTTTGCCGGCGAGTTCCAGTTGTTCTCCCTGCAGGGCAAGCGTGCCCGTGCCGTTGACGGCGCTGCGGTTGCTTACTCGAGACGGGTCGTAGTTGCCCACACGCAAGGTCTCGGCCTCGGTGGACGCGTTGCCACCCTGCGTGCGGATCAACGCCGCATCGAGCATCACTTCACGCAATGCCTGGCCACGTCCGGCACCCATCGCCACGCCATCCTTGATCTCGATCGTGTCACGGCTGGCGAGACGGATGCGGTCGAACCCTGCGGCCTCCAGCGCTTCGGTGCCGAGCTTCACGCGCTCGGCGCTGGCGTTGGGCACCGCCGAATCGGCGTTCAGGCCCGTGGCCTGCGGCGCCACATTCGCCGCCAGGCTGAGTGTGATGTCGGGTTGAGGTGGCTGGCCGATACCCGGCGCCACGTACTTGCTGAGAGTGAGGTCAAAATCGCCACCGCGTTGGGCGGTACTGCCACCTGCCGCAAGCATCTGACCGTCGAGCAAGGCGCCTTGCTCGACGAATATCTTCACCGTACCGGCGTCACTCGCCACCGCACGGCCCAGGCCGCCTGCATCGTTGGGTATGCCCAGCACCACCGGTGCTGCGCCCGAAACGTCAATGCGTGAGCCGGCCTGGGTAACCACGTAACCACTTTTGGCGTTGAGCTCCACCCTCCCTCCGTTCAAGACCTTGCCCTGGGCAAGCCCCCGGTCATCAACGTTGGTGAGGGCCTGACCCGCCACATCCAGTGCAGCTGCACTGCCGAGATAGATGGCATTGACGTTGGTCGCACCATTCACCTGCCCCTGGGTGCGGTCCAATGTGGCGGTGATCGTGCCGCCTGCGGCCTTCACCGTTCCCAGTATTTCGATCTTGTTGCGTGCCTCAAACGTAACGCTGCCCAAAGGGTCGGTCTCGATACGCGCGCCTGCACCCACCACCACCTCGCCGGTGCCTCGTGTGCTTTGCTGTGCAGTGATCGTTAGCTGGCTGCTCTGGCGTTCCAGGTCGTCACGCTTGACAACACTGGCGAAACTCTCGATCGGCGTGTCTGTGGCCGCCACGCTGTAGTTGGTCTGAAGGTCCAGGCTGTGCACGGTCGGCCGGATCACGGCCCCCGCTTCAACGCTGGCCCGATTCTGTGCGTTGAGGTTGACCTGCGCAAAGCCACCGGTCTGGAAGAAACCTTCATCGAGATTGAGCACACCAGCGCTTGCAGCTGGCGTACCGCCAATGCGGATGTCATTGCTGGCCAGGGTGAGCTTGCCCCCTTTTCCCGCGCCATAGGCTCGCAGGTTGCGGTTCACACCCGTGACCTCAAAACCCGAGATGCTGATCTCGCCACCATCGCCCAGCGCCAACTCGCCGTCGACACCCACCGAGCCTCCGCCCGTGGCGTCCAGCACAGCGCCTTGCCCCAGTGCAACGACACCCCGAGACACCAGATCGGTGCCGCTGGTCTGAGATTCGGCTGAGAGCGAAATGCTGCCGCCATGGATCAGCACCGGACCCGAGCCAGGCGTTTTTCCCAGTGAGTCGTTGGTCCACGCGCCACGGGTCGAGATCTGCACGCCGTTGGCCACGTTGACGCGCGGGTCGGGCAGATTGCCCGAAAGCGAGTCTGGCACCGTGGCCACGGTGTTGCGCGCGGCCAGGCTGATGCCGCCGCCCGTTGCAGCAATGTCGGCATTGACGTTCACACCGCTGCCAATGATCGACACACGACCACCCGGCGCCGTACGCAACGTGTCGCGCACGGTCACGGCCTGGTTGCTGAAGACTTCAAGCTCGGCCACCTTGTCCTTGCCGAGCAATTGAGCGTCCAGCGAGAGCGTGGCGGCCAGTTCGGCGGGCAGTGCATCACCAAAGCCGAAGCCGCTGGGCAACGCCATGCTGGCGTTCGAGATGGAGACCGTCTGGTTGATCTTGTAGTCACGCGTGTTCACGCCCTTGGCTGCAGCATTGCGGTTGGACACCACGTCGTCGAACCCCACCGTCAGGCGAGCGCCTCGCGGCTGCGCACCTTCGCTGCGTTGCAACTCACCCACTGTGGTGCGGCCCTGCACATCGGCCCGCATGAACGTGCCGCCAATGCCGAAGACGCTCAGGCTGCCGGCATCCTTGCCCTGTGCGTAGCCCGGGTCGAACCGCATGTTCTCTCCCAGGTCGATTGTCTCTTTCACGTTCCAGCGACCGTAGTCAATGGTGTAACGCGTTGCAATGCCGGTGTACCGAGTTTCAGCATCCGCTTCGGCCAGATCGACGTAACCACCAGCGGAACTCAACAAGGTCGATTTCACCAGCGCGGGGTTGTATTGCACGCGACCACCCGACAAATCCACCTGCACGCCGGATTCGATGATGGTGGCACCTTGGGACGCAATGTTCACACTGCCGCCGCTGGTGGAACGTTCGGCCACCGTGCGCCCCGTGCGCGCCTGATAACTCTCCAGGCTGTCCTTTGCGATCAACGTCGACTCACCGGCTTGGGCCCGGGCCAAGGCGCGCGCCACGTCGACATAGGCCTTTTGCCCGCGCAAAGGGCCATTGCGGTTGACTGGAGAATCCTTGAGTTCGTCGCCACGCAGCTCCACTTCCACGGTGTTGCGGGCCGCGGACACCTGAACCTCTTCGACGCCGGCCACGTCAATGCGCGCGCCACTGGCGATGTGCACACGCGCGGTGCTGGAAACCGGGCTGTTGCCGGTGTAGAGCGCGCCCACGGCGCCCGGTGCGACCACCGCCGTGATATTGACAACACCCGAAGGCGCCTTGACAAGGGCACCACCGGCCACGCGGATGTCATGCCCCAACAGCTGGATCTGAGACCGCTTGTCAAGACCGTCGGCCTGGGTTCCATCGACCGAGCTGGCGGCGTCGGCCAGCTCGGGCAAGACCTGGGTGACGCTGCCGGCGCCGAGCACCACGCGGCCCCCGCGCTGCGCGCCTGAAGGATCCAGGGTGCCCGATGTACTGCTGATCGCACGGTCTTTGGCTTGCAAATACACAGAGCCGTTGGACACCACCGACGTGGTCGCGCTGGCCAGGCCCATCTGGTTGACCGCGTAGCCCACCATGGTCACGTTGCCCCGCGCGGCCGAGAGCTCGCCAAAGTTGGTCACATGGCCCAGCTTGTCGTCTGTTGTGTTGGCAAAGGCAACCGAAATCGAGCTGTTGGCGGTGTCGAAGTTGTTCAAGCTCGCAGGCGAATCGATCTCCACCAGCAGGCCGCGCACATTGGCGTCCTCGCCGCCCGCTGCACTCAGGTAGACCTTGGAGGCCGCAGCAGCAATCACCTGCCCGTCGGGCGCTGTGACCTTGCCCCGGTTGATCACGGTGGGCGCGAGCAGCATCACCCGACCAAAGTTGCCCGCCGTGATCTCGGCGCCTTCAAACACCTTGATGAAGCCACCTGTGCCGACGAACTGAGGCGTTCTGTCGCCCGGAAACAGGGTTTCGTTGATGAAGCGGTCGGCAATGTCCAGGCTGGACGCGGTGAAACTGTTGAGGTTCACCTGCGAACCGCCCATGAAGGCGATGCCGTTGCTGTTCACCAGAATCACGTTGGCCTTTTGCCCGGCCGCCTGGGTGATGCTGCCGGCGATCACGCTGGGGTTGATGTCCCAGATGCGGTTGAGGCTGGTGAAGTTGGCACCTGCAACCAATTGCTGGTTCACCAAGTTGTTCACCTGGCCGAACTGCACCGTATTGCCTGCGCCCACGTTGAAACTCTGCCAGTTGTGGATGGCCTTGTTGCCCACCTGGTTGACGAATGCCTTGTTGCCGATGACGCTGTAGCCCGCGTTGGAACCTTGGGGAACGGGCACCTGGGCGAGCGCCGGAGCGGCCAGCAGAAAGGTGCTCAGCAGCACACCGGCGCCGCGCGCACTGCCGCCACCACTGGCCGCTTTGCCGCGGCCCCGCGTGCTTTCGGCAGCGGGCACCAGACCTCCGAGGCTCTGGCTGAAAACAAGGCGGTAGCGTTGACGGTTCATGGGGTTCTCCTGCGCTGCATCAC
>JANPKR010000319.1:0-1897 GCA_031426175.1 Hydrogenophaga sp.
CGGTCCGGTCACCATCGGTGGTGATTCGGCTGGGGGCGGCCTGGCGCTGGCCGCTGCACTGGCCCTGCGCGATGCGGGTGGCGCAACGCCAGCCTCTTTGTTGCTGCTGTCACCGCTGGCCGATGCCGTGATGCCCGATCCTGTGCCCACGCCACCCCCTGGCGAAGCCATGCTGAGCGCGCCGTGGGCGCTGGCGTGCACGGGCTTTTACCGGGGCACACACGCTCTCACCGAACCGGGCATTTCACCCATTCGCGGCGATCTGCGCGGTCTGCCGCCCACCCTCATACAGGCCGGCACCGACGAGTTGCTGCACGATCAGGCGCTCGCACTGCACGAGGCCCTGCAATCCGCCGGGGTGACATCACGCTGCGAGATCACACAGGGGCGCTGGCATGTTTTCCAGTTGCACGGTGGCGTGCTCAAGAGCGCCGATGAAGCCATCACGCGGCTGGTCTCCTTCATGCACGCGCACCTGCCTCGTGCGCGTGAGGGCGTGTCCGAGCACGAGGTGGTGATCCTGGGTGCAGGCATGTCGGGTCTTTGCATGGCCATCCAGCTGCAGCAGGCCGGCATCCACAACGTTGTGCTGCTGGAAAAGCAGGCTGGGTTGGGAGGCACCTGGTGGGACAACACCTACCCCGGCGCACACGTGGACGTTCCGGCACCGGCCTATTCGTTTTCTTTCGCGCCCAACCCGCGCTGGACCCGGCGCTTCGCCTCTGCACCCGAGATACAGGCCTACATGCGCGAGCTGGCCGAGCGCCATGGCATCACCGCCCGCATCCGCTTCAACACCCAGCTCAGCGAAGCGAGCTTTGACGAGGCCACGGGCCAGTGGACGTTGACCACCAGCAACGCACAGAGCATGCGCTCCCGCTTCTTCGTGTGCAGCGCTGGCCCGCTGAGCCAGCCACGGTGGCCCGAGATTCCCGGACTCGACGAATTCCAGGGCCGCCGACTGCACTCGGCCCGCTGGGACGCCACCTGCCCGCTGAAAGGCCAGCGTGTGGCGGTGATCGGCACCGGTTCCACGGCCTCACAAATCGTGCCTCCTGTTGCAGCACAAGCAGCGCATCTGCAGGTTTTCCAGCGCACCGCCAACTGGGTGATGCCCCGCTTGGACCGGCCCTACACCGCGGTCGATCGCTGGCTGGCCCAGTCGGGTCTGTACAACCGGATGGTGCGCTGGAGCTGGGTCCAGGCGCTGGAGTGGGGCCGCCGGGGTTTCGATGAAGGCACGCTGGCACGCAAGGGCATGCTCAAGACGGCGGCCTTGCACCGGCTGAAGCAGGTCCCCGACGAAGACCTGCGCACACGCCTCACGCCGACGTATCCGCTCGGCTGCAAACGCATCATCTATTCAAACGACTTCTACCGTGCGCTGAGCCAACCCCATGTGGAGCTGGTGACGCAGGGCATCGAACGCATCACGCCCCACGGCGTACAAACCACCGACGGCCGCGAGCGCCCGATCGACGTGCTGATCTGCGCCACGGGTTTCGACGTGGCACACATGCTTTCATCGATCAAGGTCACGGGCCTGCACGGCCAGACACTGAGCGAGCGCTGGCAGGCCGGCCCCGAGGCTTACCACGGCATCACGGTGGCGGGTTTTCCCAACTTCTTCCTCATGCTCGGGCCCAACACCGCCACGGGCCACACATCCACCCTGCTCTACATCGAACCCGGCGTGCAGCACGCCATCGCCTGCATGAAGGCGGTGCGCCGGGAGGGCCAGCGCTGGATCGACGTGCGGCCTGACGTGATGACCACACACAACCAGCGGCTGCAGGCCCGCCTGGGCGGCTCGGTGTGGAGCCAGTGCCGCAGTTGGTACCGGCTGGAAAGCGGTCGCGTGATCGCGCTGTTTCCAGGCTTCACGCGGGAGTACGTC
>JANPKR010000320.1:0-3487 GCA_031426175.1 Hydrogenophaga sp.
CCGGGCCAGTGGTCCCGTTGTTGTCGGTGGAGAGCAGCAGGTTCACGCCGCTGGCCTCGTCGGAGCCGCCCGGCGCAGAAAGGGCCACCTGCGGCCCGAAGCTGGAGTAGTCGGTCTTGGCGCCGTCCTTGCGCACGGCCGACACCGTCATGACGCGCTGGCAGTCGGCCGGCCGCTGCAGTGCTCCACGGCCATTGCCCGCGGCCACGACCACCAGCGCACCCGCGTCGGTCGCTGCGTTGATGGCGTCCTGGTAGGCCACGCTGCATGGCGCATCGCCGCCGAAGCTCAGATTGATCACGCGCGCCGGGTTGCTGTTGATCGGCACACCCGCCACCGGCAGGCCCGCCGCCCAGCGCACGCCGTCCAAAAGGTCCGACACCAGCGCGCCGCACTTTCCAGCCACGCGCACCGGCAGGATGCGCGCACCCCAGTTGATGCCGGCGACGCCGTCGGCGTTGTTGGTGGCAGCTGCGATCTGCCCTGCGATGAAAGTTCCGTGCCAGGAACTGTTGGCGACATCACATCCGGCGTACAAGGGCGTTTGGGCCTCCGCCAGGGTCACCCAGTCGCCAGGGTCACTGGCATCGGCGTCGCGTCCATCACCGTCATTGGCCACCGACACGTCACTCACCAGGTCATAACCCGTCAACATGCGCGAGTTCGAGAAGACACGCGGGTCGGGGGGCAGGTCGGGATGTTCAAACCGCACACCGCCGTCCACAACAGCCACCACAACCGGCGTTCCCGTGCTGCCCGTGGTCGCGCCCCAGGCGCTGGGCAGGTTCATGGCGGCGGGGTTCACAGGGCTGGAGAGGCTCGGCGCCTGCAGATGCCATTGCAAACCGAAAGAGGTGTCGTTCGGCGTCAAAGTCTGCAGCCGCTTCACGAACACATTGGGTTCGACCCAGGCCACGTCGGGATGCAGGCGCACGCGGCGCATCGCTTCTTCAAGGGAGCGGCCCTGAAGCGGCCGCTCGAACTTCAGCAAGGCCGCATTTCCCGCTTCGCCGGTACCCCGCAGGGACAGGCCCACGTCCTGCGCCAGGCGCCGCGTGCGTTCGCGGGTCTGGTCGGTAGCGGCCTTCCAGCGTGCCCGCGCACGTTCTCGCTGGTCGGCGCGGGGACTGCGGTCGATCTGCTCGGTTTCGGTGTCGACCACCGAGGCGCGGTAGCCGATGATGAGTCCGTGGGCCGGCACTGCGGGGCCCTGCGCCAGGGACGAGGCGCAAGCCAATGAGGCCGCCAGCCCCATGGCAGCGCACCGGAGGTTGTATCCAAGGAGTAAAAGCATGCCGGTTTGTAGCACGGCGCCGGTTGACGTCGCCACCTCATTTGACGGAGGTGGTGGGTTTGTGTGGAACGCGTCAGGCAACCGCCGAGCGGTGATGTGTCTGCGCTGCAAACCAGGCCAGCGCATCGTTCCAGAGCGGTCGGGCTTTGGGGCGGAAATACCCCATGTGGCCGATCGCCCCAAGTCCCTCGCGCCGGGCATCGAGCGTGACGCTGCGCACCTCGGCGTTGCGGTAACCGGCCATGAAGGCGTCGCGCGAAGCCGGGGGTGCCCAGGCGTCGTCCAGCGCGTTCACCGCGACGATCGGAAAGCGCACCTCGTTGAAACGGTCGGTGATGGCCCGCATGGCCGGATCGTCAAAGAAATACCGCGGGAAGCGGCACCAGTGGCGCCATTGCCGGTACACATCGATCGGCAGGTCTTCGCCCATGCCCAGGCGGCTCCATGGCAAATAGCCGTGCATGCGTGTCCACACGGGCCCCAGCACGCGCCACATGAAGAGCACGCGCAAGCGCTCCAGCGGCGGCATCCAGCCATGCCAGCCGGCGCCGGTGGCGAAGGTGTACGCGCCATCCACCGCACCCGGATCGGGCAACAGGCCCAGCGCGTGGCCGCCGTAGGAATGGCCCACCACGTACAGCGGCATGCCTTGCTGGCGCATGGCCTCCACGCCGGCAGCCAGATCGAGCCGGCCCCAGTCGAGGTAGTCCATGCGAAAGCCCTTGAGCGTGGCAGGGGCCGACTGACCGATGCCGCGATAGTCCAGTGTGAGCACGTCGAAACCCCGGCGCGCGGCGTGTTCGGCAAAGCGCTTGTAAAAGCCCTGCGGCACGGCGGTCGCACCGCCCACCACCAGGTGACCCCGTGGTGGCGATGGGCTGTGGAAACGGTGCGCCACCAGCGGGTAACCGTCCGCGGCGGTCAGCACAAGTCGCTCGGTGCGCACAGCCTGGTTGTGCTCATCGGTTGAAGGAAAGCTGTTCATGCAAGGTCTCCAAAGGGGGTGTTCAGCGGGTCGTGCGGTGGGCCAGCAGCGAGAGCAGTGTCTCGGTGGCCTGCGTGATGGGTTCTGTGTTCTGCGCCACGCGGGCCTGGAGCAAGCCGCCTTCGTAGGTCGCCACGATCAGCGCGGCGATGCCCCGAGCCCGGGTCTGTGGCTCGCCGTGCTGTTCAAGCGCCAGCCCAATGCGCTCGCGCAACGTGGCAAACGCGCGGGCCAGGGCATCGCGCAAAGCGGGGTCGTCGGGCGTGGTTTCCAGCGCCACGGTGGCCAGCGGGCAGCCGGACTCGAAGCCGGTCTCGCTCAACCGGGCGGTGGCTCCCACCATCCAGCGGCGCGTGGCCTCGATCGGATCGGGCGTGCTCGCCAGCAGGGCATCGAGTCCGCGCAGCATGCGCGCCACCACGTCGTCGATGGCGGCCACAGCCAGCTCGGTTTTACCGCCGGGGAAGTGGTGGTACAGAACGCCCTTGGGCGCACCGGCCTTGGCCAGCAGTTCGGTCAGGCCGATGCCGTGCAGGCCGCGCCGGCGCAAGGCGTCGGTCATGGCGGCGATCAGGCGGTCGCGGGTGCCGGGGGTGGATGTGTCGGTCATGGCAGGAAATCTATAGACCGGTCGGTCTAGTGTCAAGCCAAGGGGTGTCGCGCAGGTTCGCCAGGCAACAAAAAAGCGCCCGAGGGCGCTTTTTTGTTCGATGTGAGCGGGCGCTTACTTGGCCACCACGCGAACCATTTCAAGGCACTTGTTGGAGTAGCCCCATTCGTTGTCGTACCAGGACACGACCTTGATGAAGGTGCCGTCCAGTGCGATGGAGGCATCGGCATCGAAGATCGAGGTGCGGGTGTCGCCGCGGAAGTCGGTGGCGACCACCTTGTCCTCGGTGTAACCCAGGATGCCCTTCAGAGCGCCTTCGCTCTGGGCCTTCATCTCGGCGCAGATTTCCTTGAGTGTGGCTTCCTTGTTCAGCTCGCAGGTCAGGTCGACCACCGACACGTCAGACGTCGGCACGCGGAAGCTCATGCCGGTGAGCTTCTTGTTCAGCTCGGGAATCACCACGCCCACGGCCTTGGCCGCGCCGGTGCTGCTGGGGATGATGTTTTCCAGGATGCCGCGGCCGCCGCGCCAGTCCTTGTTGCTCGGGCCGTCCACGGTTTTCTGGGTGGCGGTGGCGGCGTGCACGGTGGTCATGAGA
>JANPKR010000321.1:0-4873 GCA_031426175.1 Hydrogenophaga sp.
ACCACGCACACCCAGGCCCATCGACATGCCCAGCATGCTGGGCGAGGTGCTTCGGATGTAGGGGGCTTCCAGCGCCTGGTAGGCCGCTTTGGCCTGCGCGCAGAAGCCCTGGAAGCGCCGGGCCTCGGCCATGCCGGCGAACTGCGCCACCGCATCGAACGAGCGTGCCGGGTCGGCGAAGAGGTCGAGTGAAGCGCCACCGTCCCACCAATGGCGGGCCAGCACCGGCAGCGGCCGGATGCGCAGTTCGGCCTCCAGCGAAGTCCCCACCGATTGGAAGATCTGGTCGAACACCCAGCGCATGGTGAACACCGTGGGACCGCTGTCGATGGGTGCGCCGTCCACCAGCAGCTGGCGCACTTTGCCGCCCGGTGTGGCAGCCGCCTCGACCACGGTCACGTCCAGCCCCTGCTGCGCCAGTTGCAGGGCCGACACCAGACCCGCCATGCCGGCGCCGATGACGATCACTTTGTGTTCAGCCATGGGGCTGTCCTTCAACAGGCTCGGCTGTGTTCATGTTGTTGGGCGCAATCCACTGCCCCTGGTGCTGCAGCAGGCGCATGCGCACGAACATCGATTCGGAGAAGTAGTTGTGCCGGTAGGCTGATTCGATGGCGGCCTGGTGTGCGCCCTGGTGCGCGTAGTCGAGCATGGAGGAGGTGTCTTTCCACAAACTGAAAGTGCACTGGCGCACCAGCGGTGCTTCGCCCAGACCCATGGCCAGCGTGCAGCCGGCAGCTGCCTGCATGGCCGCCTGTGCGGCCGGGGCGTTGCGCCAGAAAGCCATGGCCTTGGCGGGGCGGATGCTGGCGCGGGTGATCACCGCCAGCGGACGCGCCGCGCCCGCATCGTCGTGCACGGTGTGGTCGGGCTTGAGGTGCGTGGCCGGGGTCGGGCCCCAGGCCTCGCCGTCCCACTGGCCGCGCGAAGACAGCACCTCGTGCACACCGCTCCAGAACTGCGCGGCGCGCTGGCGGTAGGCCTGCACGATCGGCCCGGCGAGAAAGGCGTCGGCCTGCTCGGCGTGGTCGAACATCACGATCAGGCCCTGGTGGCTGGCGCTGGGCCGTATGCTGAAACCGCCGCCATGGCCACTGCCCATGACTTTGGCAAACACCACCCCGGGCACACCCTTGAGCGAAGCGGAGCCCTGCACCATGCGCATCCAGCCCCAGGCCTGATGCTCGCGCAGGTAGTTCACAAGCACCACCACCACCACCCCCGAGAGGGTGATCACATCGGGGGTCGTCTCAGCCATGGGTGAGTGCCGTTGCCCGGGTGCCGGCGAGTTCGGCGGGCAGCCGGAAGGTGACGTCTTCGCGTGCGCCCGCCAGGTGCACGATCTGCAGCGGTTCGCCCTGGCTGCGGTCTTGCAGCGCGCTCACCACGCGCTGCACCAGCAGCTCGGGCGTGGAGGCGCCCGAGGTCACACCCACGCGGGGGGCACCGTGCAGCCATTCGGCCTTGAGCTCGTTTGCGTCCTGCACCAGATGGGCCGGTACGCCGCTGCGCTCGGCCACTTCCCGCAGGCGGTTGGAATTGGAGCTGTTGCGCGCCCCCACCACCAGCACCAGGTCGACCTGTGCAGCGAGGCGGCGCACGGCGATCTGGCGGTTTTGCGTGGCGTAGCAGATGTCATCCAGATCGGGGCCGACGATGCGGGGGAAACGGGCCTTGAGCGCCGCGATGATCTCGCGTGTGTCGTCCAGGCTCAGCGTGGTCTGGGTCACGTAGGCCAGTGGCGCATGGGTGGGTAGGTCGAGGTGGGCCACATCGGCCACCGCGCTCACCAGATGCACCGGTGCATCGACCCGGCCCACGGTGCCCGCCACCTCTTCGTGATCAGCGTGTCCGATCATCAGCAGCGTGTGGCCCTGGCGCACAAAGCGCTGCGCCTGTTGGTGCACCTTGCTCACCAGCGGGCAGGTGGCGTCGATGGCGCGCAGGCCCAGCTGCTCGGCCTGGGTCACCACCGCATTGGACACGCCGTGCGCAGAGAAAACGAGCACGGCTTCTGCGGGCACTTCAGCCAGGTCGTCCACGAACACCGCACCCCTGGAACGCAAATCGTCCACAACCCATTGGTTGTGGACGATTTCGTGGAACACGTACACCGGAATGCCGTGCAGCGCGATCGCCCGTTCGACGATCTCGATGGCACGCGTGACGCCGGCACAGAATCCGCGCGGCTGGGTCAGGACAATCTGCATCGCTGAACCCGGCCTGTGTGCGTGGAGGGTGCCGGGTCGCGGCGTCACTGTTTCGGCGCGTCGGCGGCGGCTGGGGCCGCCGCGGCGTCGGGCGCGGCAGGGGCTGGTGCCGTGTAGGGCCGGTACGTGGCCAGCTGTGGGTGGTCCTTGAGCATGGACACCCCCAGCAGCGGCTTGTTGACACCCTGGTGGCAGGTGGCGCAATTGGCCTTGGCCACATCGCCCAGCTCCCCTTTGCGGTTGGCGGGGAACACGTCGGTCAGGGGTTCCATGTAAGCGAGGTTGATGTCACGCGCCATGCGAATGCCGTAGTAGGCGGTCACACGTTGAGGCGGCGCATTTTCCCAGCTCTGGAAAGCATTCCCGTTGTGGCAGAAGGTGCAGTTCACGCCCAGTCCGGTGGACATGTGGCTCATGAGCGCGTACGTTTTCTCTGTGCGCTGGATGCTCTCACCTTGCACACCTTGGGTCGGCAGCGCTTTCGGTCCGTTCACACGAATCGGCTCGCTGCCCAGCAGGTAGGGTGTGAATGGGTCGTAAGGCAGTGAAGCAAGCTTCACACTGTCTGCAGGCGTGTTCTGGCCGGTTTTGTTGCCCATGAAGTTGGAGCCATAGGGCTTGCTGTCGGCGGTGAACCAGACTTCCTTGGGCACGGGCTGGCCGCGGTGGCAGGTGTAGCAGGTGACACCGGTTTCGGCCACGTGGGTCTTCCAGTCGGTGTTGATGTGCTGGGTCATCTGCACCATGCGCCGTGCAACCACCTTGGTGTAGAGGCTGTCGTCGGCGAAGTTCGCGCCGTTGTGGCAATAGTTGCAGCCTTGCTCGGGGGCGACCCACGCCGTCATGGAGACCATGAGTCGCGTGAATTCACCCACGCTGAGGTCGCCGAGCACCTTCACGTTCTGGTAAATCTGGCCTGCCTTGGGGCCATCTGGGCTGGCCGCTGGCGGCGACTCGGGTGCCACGTTCGCCGCGAGCACGTCCACCTGTGTGCGGGGGTTGTAGACCTGGACCATGCCGGTTCCGCGGTAGCCGGCTTGCACCGTGTCCATCGGTGGGCGTTCGCAGCCGCTCAGAAGCAACAGCGATCCGATGGCCAGCATGCCCAGCCACGGTTTGAATTGGAAGGTTGAGACTCGCATCACTTGGCTCCTGGAAGCAGTGCCGGGTCGATCACGGCGGGGAAAACGCTCGGATAGGCAGGGGCGACACCGTGTTTGATCGCCCAGAGGTACCAGTTGTCCACCACGGTGCCGGTGAGCAGGATGCCGATGCCGCCCACCAGCGGGCACAGCACGGCGAACCACCAGGCCCAGCGGTGGATGGACTCCATCGTGGCGTTGAAGCCCATGGTCCAGCGCCAGAAGAGGGCCGCGCGTTCACTCGCCGTGCCGCGGTCGACGATCTGTTCGATCTCGCGCTCACCGCCGAAGCGGCTCACCGCCAGGATGGTGGCGCCGTGCATCGCAAACAGCAGGGTGGAGCCGTACAGGAAGGCGATGGAGAGTGCGTGGAACGGGTTGTAGAACAGGTTGCCGTAGCGCAGCGAGAAGGCGGCGGTCCAGTCCAGGTGGGGAAAGATGCCGAAGGGAACCGCTTCGCTCCACGAGCCCATGAGCACCGGGCGGATCAGGCCGAGCACCAGGAACAGCCAGATGGCTGCGGCGAAAGCCCAGGCCACGTGGGTGCCCATGCCCAGGGCGCGCGCCCGGCGGTAGGTGCGCGCCCACCACAGCAGGATCGAGATCGTGAGGAAGAGGCCGGCGATTTGCCACCACCCGCCCGCGTTGAGCGGTGCCAGGCCCAGGCCTGCGCCGGCCGCTGGCGGCTCCAGCGACAACCAGAAGAGCTGGCGCACAAACTGGACCGGGTCGTAGTTGACCGAGGCCAGCATGTTCAGGCCCATGATGTTGAAGGCCAGCACCCCGAACAGCAGCGACGCCATGCCGAGGGCGCCGAGGTAGATGGGTCCCACCTGCGCATTGCCGAAGCGCCCGAACAGATGGACGATGCCGGGTGTCTTGCCGAGGCGGGGGAGATCTTGTCCGCTGCCGAGCTCAATGCCGTGGTGCACTGGCCCGACGGCCTGTACCGTCGTAAAAAGGTTTTGGTATTGCATGGTGTGCTCCTGTTTTCTTCAGATGCTCAGGACCAGATCGGCAGGTTGAGCCACCAGCCCCACCATTCCGGCCAGCCACGGCTCCAGAAAGGTCCGCTGATGACAATGCACAGGGCGCTGAACAACACGGCAGCGAGCGCCAGGAAGAGACCCAGGCGGTGGATGCCCAGCGTGCCGACGGAATACCCGATGGTGTCGCGGAAGAAGGTGTCTTCGTGCTCGGGGGTCTTGACCGTCTGACCCGGTGCAGGGTTGGTGGCGGAGAGCACCAGTGCGCCGTGCAGCGAGAGAGCCAGTGTTGTGGTGAAGAAGAACGTGACGGCCAGCATGTGCGCCGGGTTGTAGTGGAAGTGCAGGTACTGGTAGCCCACGTTGGACACCCAGTCGAGGTGGCTGAAGATGCCGTAAGGGAAGCCGTGTCCCCAGGCGCCCAGCAGCACGGGGCGGATCACCACCAGCGTCACATAGGCGAGGATGGCCACACCAAAGGCAAAGGGCACGTGGTAGCCCATGCCCAGCTTGCGGCAGATCTCGACCTCCCGCA
>JANPKR010000322.1:0-1686 GCA_031426175.1 Hydrogenophaga sp.
CTGCACCAGCGCACGCTGGTAAGCCGGACGCGCGTGGATGCGGCGCAGCCAGTCCATGAGCTTGGGGCGGCTTTCGTTCAGCCCGGCGCGCGCGGCAGCGGCTTCCACCGGAAAACTCATCTGCACATCGGCCGCGCTGAAGGAGCGGCCGGCGAACCAGTTCGACGTGGCGAGTTCGCCTTCCAGAAAGTCGAGGTGCTGCGTGAGGTTGGGCGTGATGAAACGTTTGTGCACCGTGGCCGAAATCGCCTTGGCGATCGGGCGCACCAGCAGCGGGGCTTTTTCAACCTCGTCGAACACCAGCTTCATCAGCAGCGGCGGCATCAGCGAGCCCTCGGCGTAGTGCAGCCAGTAGCGGTAGCGCAGAAAGGAAGGCGTGCCGGGTTCCGGTGAGAACTTGCCCTCGCCGTAGCGTTCCACCAGGTATTCGATGATCGCGCCCGACTCGGCCAGCGTGGCCTGCCCGTCGGTGACCACCGGCGATTTGCCGAGCGGGTGCACCTTCTTCAGTGCGGGTGGTGCCAGCATCGTCTTGGGGTCGCGCTGGTAGCGCTCGATCTGGTAGGGCACGCCCAGCTCTTCAAGCAGCCAGAGCACGCGCTGCGAGCGCGAGTTGTTGAGGTGGTGAACGGTCAGCATGGGGTTCTTTCAGTCGGTGGAGGACATGAAGCCAAGCAACGCCGCCGCAGTGGCCTCGGGCATTTCTTCGGGAATGAAATGGCCCGCCGGCATGGCATGGCCGCTCACCGTGCCTGCGCATTGGGCCTGCCACAGCGCCAGCGGATCAAAGAACTTCTGCACCACGCCCCGCTCTCCCCACAGCACCAGCGTGTCGCATGCAATGCGTTGACCTTGCTCGCGGCTCTCGCGGTCGTGATCGAGGTCGATGCCTGCGCTGGCCCGGTAGTCCTCGCAGGCGCTGTGGATCGCCTCGGCGCGGCAGAAGCAGCGTTCGTACTCGGCCAGCGCCTGCGCCTCGATGTGCGGCAGGCGCTGGCCGCTCTGAGCCGAGCCCCAACCGCCGAGCTTCGCGTGCAGGTAGGCCTGCGCGTTGCCCCCGATCATGAGTTCGGGCAGCGGCGCGGGCTGGATCAGGTGGAACCAGTGGTAGTAGGCGCGTGCAAACGCCATGTCGGTGCGGGCGTACATGTCCAGCGTGGGCGCGATGTCGATCACGCAGAGTTTGCGCACCCGCTCGGAGTGGTCGAGTGCCATGCGGTGCGCTACCCTGCCGCCACGGTCGTGGCCGCACAGGTAAAAAGTGTCGATGTCCAGTGCGTCCACCACGTCAACCACGTCCTGCGCCATCGCGCGTTTGCTGTAGTTGGCGTGGTCGGGCAGGCCAGGTGCATGGGACGAATCGCCGTACCCGCGCAGGTCGGGCAGCACGATGCGGAAGTGCGGCGCCAACTCCCGCGCCACGCGCTGCCACATCACGTGGGTTTGCGGGAATCCGTGCAGCAGCACCAGCGCGGGGCCGCCGGCTCGGCCGCCCACGCGCACGGTGGCGTGCGCACCTTGAGTCTCCAGTTGTTGGAGCTCGAACCCAGCAAACCAGTCGGGGGTCATGTGTTTGTCTCCTGCGTTCAAGTGTAGGCCTCGTACAGTGCAGCATCAGGCCAGCGCATGTGGCAAGGCTGCCGCCAGAAAATCCCACACCTGGCGGATGCGCGGGTTGCTGCGGAT
>JANPKR010000323.1:0-1992 GCA_031426175.1 Hydrogenophaga sp.
CCCTGCCCATGCTTGCGCGCGGCGTCCCGGTAAGCCAGGTAGGAGCAGCCAGCGGCTACGCCAGCGACAGCGCGTTTTCCGCCATGTTCAAGGCGGCAATGGGGCAGTCGCCGAGTTATTTTCAGAGCCGCAATGCGTTGTGAGTAGCGTGCTCGCCGGAACAGTTCGCGCCTGCTACCCAGGCACACGCACCTATTTCAGACCCAGCGGGTCATGATCGCCAGGCTGTCCAAACGGTGGCCCCAGTTTGAAAATGCCGCTGAAACGCAGCGCGGGCTCGCCGTCTGCAGTCACCAGCCCCTGGCCAAACAGCAGTTTGCGTGTGGTGCGCAACACCTGAGCTTCGCCCTGCACCCAGGCACCCAGTGGCGCGGGACCCATATAGTCGATCTGCAGGCTGATGGTGGGCAGGAAACGCCGTTCGCGATCGGTCATGTACATCACCGTGCAAGGCACCATCATGTCGGCAAACGTGGCCAACATACCGCCATGGCAAATACCAAGTGGGTTGGTGTGGCGCTGCTCCACCCGAAAGCCGATCACGATTTTCTCGCCAGTCAAACGCCCGTAGAGCGGGCCGTTGAAGGCGATGAAATCGCCCAGTACCGAAGCCGGTCGAAAACCGTCGGGGATTGCGGTCATGAAAAAAGTTCTGAAGGGATCATGCGCACTATGCTAACCCCATGGCCCTCACGGCTCGCTGCGCGGCGGTTTTGCCTGCACGTCGGTCACATCTTGCAGGTGGCCCCGGCTCGAGGGTGGTGCAGTTGGTTCCCGTGCCTCCGCATTGCCCCTCGTCGCTCGGTAGACGCGGCTAAATCCACTGCGCGGGTCCATGCGCATCACGAACGGTGTCACGGGCTGGCCGGTCAGCCTGGCCCAGGCGGCGCGTAAGCTCCACAGAACGACCAGCACCACCAGGGCCAGAACCAGGCTGAGCGCGAATATGGTTGCCGCCAGCACCAGCACCAGACGTGACACGAACAGGAAAGCAGTTCTCATGGGTCTATTTTCAGCCAATCAGTCAGCAGCCTTGATCGAATACCTCGCCGAACACGATCAGGACGAATTGGCAGACCCTTGGGACAACCTCAATGGTCTGGGCCCGGGTCCACCATGTCTCAGGCTACGAGCCGCTCGAAACTGAACTGCCCAGGCGCGCGAATCGGGTCCACATCCACCGGAATCACATCTTTGGGCAAGAACTTGCCTTCCAGCAGCAGCTTGGACAGCGGGTTCTCGATGCGCTGCTGGATCGCGCGCTTGAGCGGCCGCGCACCGAACACCGGGTCGAAGCCGACCTTGGCGAGCTCGGCCAGCGCTGCCGACGACACCTGCAGCGTCAAGTCCATTTTTGCGAGGCGCTGCTCCAGCACCTTGATCTGGATAGCGGCAATCGCTTCGATGTGTTTGGCGTCCAGCGCGTGGAACACCACGGTCTCGTCAATGCGGTTCAGGAACTCGGGGCGGAAGTAGTTCTTGAGCTCGGCCGTCACGGCGTCCTTGATGTCTTCGCTGTCACGGCCCACCATGCTCTGGATGATGGGCGAGCCGATATTGCTTGTCATCACGATGACCGTGTTCTTGAAGTCCACGGTGCGGCCCTGGCCGTCGGTCAGACGGCCGTCGTCGAGCACCTGAAGCAGGACATTGAACACGTCCGGGTGCGCCTTCTCGATCTCATCGAGCAGCAGCACGCTGTAGGGTTTGCGCCGCACGGCTTCGGTCAGGTGGCCGCCCTCCTCGTAACCCACGTAGCCAGGAGGCGCACAAATCAACCGCGCCACCGAGTGTTTCTCCATGAACTCACTCATGTCGACCCGGATCAGGTGGTCCTCGGAGTCAAACAGAAAACCGGCCAGCGCCTTGCAGAGCTCGGTCTTGCCGACGCCCGTGGGGCCGAGGAACAGGAAGGAGCCGGTCGGCCGGTTGGGGTCCGACAGGCCCGAGCGCGAGCGGCGGATCGCATTGGCGACGGCAGCGATGGCTTCG
>JANPKR010000324.1:0-2361 GCA_031426175.1 Hydrogenophaga sp.
GCGCGACCCAGATCAATGGCAGCAGATCCCACACCGCCAGCGGCCCCCAACACGAGCAGGGTTTCGCCCGGCTGAAGTCGGGCTGCGTCGTGCAGGGCGTGATAGGCGGTGGCGTAGGCAAAAAGAAAGGCGGCCGCTTCGTCGGAAGGGAATCCTTCCGGTATTCGCACACATCGATCCTGAGAGATCGCCACGAGCTCCGCCATCGCGCCCCACCCACAACGACCCAGCACCACGTCGCCGACCTGGAACCGCGAGACGTTCGGGCCGACACGCTCAACGACGCCACAGAACTCGCCGCCCGGGGCAAAGGGACGAGGCGGCTTGACCTGATAGCGATCACGGATCAACAACGCGTCCGGGAAATTGATGCCCACCGCGTGCACACGCACCAGCAGCTCTCCTTCAGTGGCCTCGGGCTCGGGCAGATCCTCCAACACCAGCGATTCCGGTCCACCGGCGACATGGCTCATCCAGGCTTTCATGGCGGGGTGCGCTCACTCGGCCTGGATGTTGAAGCGCTTGATGAGTGATGCCCATCGGCCCTGGTCGTTGCGCATGACCTTGCCAAACTCTTCGGGACCGAGACCGGTGCTCTGGATCACCTGTGTTTCGAGCGCTTTCTGGATCTCGGGGTCCGCCATTGCAGCGCGCACATCGGCTTCGATCTTCAACACCACGGCCTTAGGGGTCGGTGCGGGCACGAAGAGGCCATGCCAGCCCATCAGCTCGAAGCCGGAATAGCCCAATTCGCGCATCGTTGGAACCGAGGGCAGTTGCTTGAGGCGATCGTTGCCCGTGACCGCCAGAATCTTCACGGACTGGTCGCTGGATCGCACGACGGCCTCGGCCGACGAGAGGAATGCCCAGTCGATGCGGTCGGACACAAGATCGACCACGAGGGCTGGCGTGCCCCGGTAGGCGACGTGCGTGGCGTGGATCTTCTTTTCAGACACCAGCAGTTCGGACCAGACATGACCCGTGTGTCCTACGCCCACCGAGCCATAGGTGTGGCCCTTGACGCCTTTCGACTTGCCGTCCTGCACCAGTTGCTCCAACGAACCGATGGAGCTTTTACCGGGCACCGCCAGACCCATGGCCTGCGCGCCAATCTGGATGACGGGTGCAACGTCGACGAGAGGGTCGTACGACACATTCTTGTAGAGCAGCGGATTCTGGATGATGCCGGTGATGTGATACAGGATGGTGTGGCCATCGGGCTGGGCCTTGATGACCGATTGCGTGGCGATCATCCCGTTGGCACCCGGGCGGTTTTCGACCAACACCGGCTGCCCCCAGGTTTTCGCCAGTTTGTTGGCAATGGACCGAGCCACCGCGTCCAGACTGCCACCGGCCTGGTAGGGCACGACGATGGTCACGGGCTTGCTCGGGAATGGCTGCGCAGACACCCCGTTGCCGCCGAAGAACAAAAAGCTGGCGGCGGCTGCGCTGAAAACACGTTGAACTGCTGACATCATGTCTGGCTCCTCTTGGATGATCGGATGGATGTTGGGTGAATCGACACGGGTCTGCGCCCGCTCTTCTGGGGATCTATGAAACGTCGGCAGTCCAGGCTGCCAGCACCTCCCGTGTGCCGGTTTCCCGACTGGGATTTGCATGGGAGGGGGTGGAGAGAAATTTCGGCACCGGCGCGGGCTGTGTCTCGCCCGCCACGTCCACAAAAGCGTTGCGCGATCGCAGATGCGGGTCGCTCACGCTTTCGGCCAGCGAGTTCACAGGCGCCACGCAGGCATCTGTGCCGGAGAAGATCTCGTCCCAATGCGCGCGAGGCCACTCGCCAAAAACGGCTTCCAGCGCCTTGGCCTGCCCAGCCCAGCAGGCCCTGTCGTGCTGATCGGCGAACAGGGGGCCACCCAACTCGAGTCGTTCCACCAGCTGGCGGTAAAAGAGCGGTTCGATGGCGCCGACGGCGATGTGCATGCCATCGCTGCAGCGGTAGGTTCTGTAGAAGGGCGCGGCGCCGTCAAGCGTGTTGCTCTGCCGCAGATCCGTCCAGCGCCCCGCGTGTCGCAGGCCATGCATGAGGGAGAGCAGCGAGACGGTGCCGTCACAAATCGCACAATCCACCACCTGGCCACCCCCGCCTGATCGGACATGCACGACAGCGGCAAGCACACCCATGGCGAGGTACAGAGCTCCGCCGCCATAGTCGCCGACGAGATTGAGCGGGACCACGGGATCATCTCCACCGACCGCGTGCAAAGCACCGCTGATGGCGATGTAGTCGATGTCATGCCCAGCAGTGGCGGCCCGGGGGCCGTGCTGGCCCCAGCCCGTCATGCGGCCATACACCAGGCGCTGGTGCCGGGCGAGCACCTTCTCAGGCCCCAGGCCCAGCCG